>JAIKYL010000165.1 GCA_024683255.1 Bacteroidales bacterium
CGAAGGGTACACTCCCAAAAAAGCTGCCGGAGCCGATGCCGCTCAATGGCATCCTCCTGCAGCTTCCGGTTTATAGAAAGAGCTAATCTGCGTCTGAGGGAAAGGGGTTCCGTCATTATTCGGATTTCTTTTTGAGGACAATCTGGGCCTCAATGTCAAAATCCCCGCCGTACCACTTCCCATCGCCCCTTTGGGACTGCTTGACGGTAATCTTGTCACCGGAGATTGTCTGAGACTCATAAGAGCCGTTTTCCTCTCCGTCCACATCATCGGCCACAATGGTGAAGGAACTTTCCTGCCCCGGCCAGTTATATTTGGTCTGCGCCAGTTCAAAATGCCCGGCCGCGTTGGTGTAAAGCGTGTCGTTATGGTACTCCGGATATTCGTCGTCCAGCCCGCGCGGAGCAAATACCACCCGGATGCCCTTGATGGGCTTCCCGGCCTGGTCTTTCACATCTCCCATGAGCTTAAAATTGGCATGCGGCTGGCCGTATTCACATCTGCCGATATCGAGGATTCCCTCACAGCCCTGGAAGCCCAGCAGGGCCAGGATACCGCCCAGCAGGGAATACCAAATGTTATGGATTTTTGTTTTCATCTCTTAAAGCCTTTACAAGATAAATCCGCCTTCCGGAGAATCTTGCATCACAAAGGTAAACAATCATACGCTATTTATCAAATAGGGATTATCAGAGAATCTTTGTATCTTTGTAGGCTATGATGAATTTTGGATATAACAACCGATGGATCCGGCTGGTGAAGGACCTGCTGTTTGTGGGACTGGGCATATGGCTCATCACCACCGGCAAGATCCTGGCCGTGATTGTTGGCGTACTGGGCCTGTACTGGTACGGCCGGGATGCCTACTTCCAGGCCAAGGCCCTCTGGCAGGAAAAACACTATACGCCCGCATCCAATACCGCTCCCAAAACGGAGCCCAAGGAGGACGGTAAAATTACCGTTACAGACTTGTCCAACACCAAAGAAGTTAACTTCGAGAAGGAATAGAGTGGAGCCCTGAAAGGGCGATTGCAAGTCCCTTCCCCGAGGGAAGGGATTTAGGGAAAGGGTAACGTAAGATAATAAATGAATCATTTATGATTCCCAAAGAGACAGTAGACCTCATTCTGGACACCGCCCGAATTGAAGAGGTGGTGGGAGACTTCGTGACGCTTAAGCGCCGCGGAGCCAATTATGTGGCCTGCTGTCCTTTCCACAACGAGAAAACGCCTTCCTTCAACGTGAACCCCGCGCGGGGCATCTACAAATGCTTCGGCTGCGGCAAAGCCGGCAGCGCCGTGGGCTTTGTGATGGAATATGAGCACATGACCTATCCGGAGGCGCTCCGCTATCTGGCCCAGAAATATCACATCGAGGTAAAGGAAGAGGAAGAAACGGCCGAACAGATTGCCGCCCGGCAGCGGAGCGAGAGTCTCATGGCCGTGAGCGAATATGCCCGCAAGTTCTTCCTGGAGCAGCTCCAGACCCCGGAAGGCCATGCCGTGGGCCTGGGCTATTACCGCAAACGCGGAATTGAAGATGCAACCATAGAGCAGTGGAGCCTGGGCTGGGCCCCTTCTGGAAAGACAACCCTGGTGGATGCCGCCCGCGCCGTCGGTTACAAAGAAGAATATCTGGTGGCCGCCGGGCTTGCCATTCAGCAGGAAGACGGTTCGCTAATAGACAAATTCCGGGAAAGGATCATGTTCCCCATCCACTCCGTGAGCGGGCGCGTGATAGCCTTTAGCGGCCGAACCCTTAAATCGGACAATCCGGCCAAGTATGTGAACTCTCCGGAAACGGAGATTTACATCAAGAGCAAGAATCTTCTGGGCATCTACTTTGCCAAAAGCAGCATAGCCAAGGAAGACCGCTGCATCCTGGTGGAAGGCAACGTGGACGTGGTGATGATGCACCAGATGGGCATCACCAATGTGGTGGCTTCCTGCGGAACGTCCCTCACGGAAGAGCAGATCCGCCTAATCAAGCGCTTCACGGAGAACATCACCATCATGTACGATGGTGACAGTGCCGGTCTTCATGCCGCCATCCGGGCCATCGGCCTAATCCTAAAGGAAGGCATGAACCCGCGCGTGGTGTTCCTCCCGGACGGGGACGATCCGGATTCCTTCTCCCGCAAGCACACGCTGGAGGAAATCCGCGAATACATTGCCGCTCATGAGCAGGACGGCATCGCCTTCAAGACAGACCTCATGCTCAAGGATGCCGGCAACGACCCGCTCAAAAAGGCCAACCTCATCAACGAGATTGCCGATACGGTGGCCCTCATCCCGGACGCCATCAAGCGCCAGGTATACGTGGACACCGTGGCCAAGCGCTTTGAGATAGAGGCCGATATCATTCAGGACCGCGTCCGGAAAACCCGGGAAAACAACCGGCACACTGCCAGAAGGGAAAACGTTTCTCCTTCTGCGAATAATTATGCCGATGCCGGTAGAAATGCAGGGGAAGACTCTTTTCCCTCCGCGAAGAATTATGCCGATGCTACGGGAAAAGAGTCTTCCCCTGCCTATGGATCGGCAAGTAATAAGGGGCGGTTGCTGGAGCCTTCGGAAAAGGAGCTGCTGGGCTTTATCCTGCGCTTCGGGCGTACGCCGCTGCAGTTTGAATCGGACTCGGAGTTCTATGACCCGGAGGGGGCGCAGACCGTGGCCGAATTCATTGACGCGGCGCTGGCCGGAGACGACATCCGTTTTGCCAACAATGCGTATCAGGCGGCCTACGACGCATATTTTACCCTGTACGACCAGGGGTTGGAGCAGGACGCCATTGTGCTCTCACTCCTCAACGGAGAGGACCGGGCGGTGGCCACCGTAACCGCAGACCTGTCCACGGAGAAGTATGAGCTTACGGTCCATAACTTCACGGACGCACTTACCACCACGGACTCCTGGCTGGTCAATTTTGTGCCCCGTGCCATCCTGGCCTATCACGACAAGCGGCTCCAGGCCCGTCAGGAGGAACTGAAGGCCAAGCTGTCTTCGGCCACTCCGGAAGAGCAGCTGGAGATCCTTACCAATTTGGGCCGTATCAACGAAATAAAGAAAACCATCAATATCAAACTTGGGAGATTGAAGAAATGAGCTACAAGAGAACCCTGGTGACCTGCGCACTCCCCTATGCCAACGGTCCCGTCCATATCGGCCATCTGGCCGGCGCCTACATTCCCGGAGACATTTATGTCCGCTACCTGCGCATGCGGGGAGAGGATGTGGTGTTCATCTGCGGATCCGATGAGCACGGGGTGCCCATCACCATCAAGGCAAAGGACCAGGGCGTAACGCCGCAGGACATTGTGGACAAGTACCACAAGATCATGAAGGATGCCTTCACGGG
>JAIKYL010000170.1 GCA_024683255.1 Bacteroidales bacterium
GTAAATATTGAAGTCCATGCTCATTTCCCAAAACTCCCTCTGTTCTTCCTGTTTGGCAAGAAATGCCTGTAGGGCCTGCTCATCATATCCCACAATCTGGAAAGCGATGAAGTAGCGCCCGGGTTCCAACAGGATAGTCTCTTCCGGCTGGATGTCGAAATGTTGCGGATCGTTTGAAACGGCAACGTCAAAGTATATCGGCCTATGCAGCACATTGACAAACGATTCGTTCTTCCCTTCGATGCGGTAAATGTTGATGGATGCAATACAGCCGGGGATGTGATTGCTTCGAACTGTTAGCTCAATGTCTTTCACCAGGAAGGGTTTCTTTGCCCGGGCCACGGATCCTAATTCCCGTCCGGATGGATGCTCGCTCCGCAGGGAGGTAGTGATGATGCCCATATTCTTCAGCACATTCGCTCCGGGACGGAGCAGATACTTTTCCTTTGTATTACCGCCGATGAAAACGGCCGGAGGTAATTCCTGCTCCTGCAGGACAATTACCACGTCGTCGGTTGAACCCGTTACTGGATAGGATGCAGTTTGATAGGATACGTGAAAGAACTCCAGCGTGTCGCCAGGAATATCTATCTCAAAACGGCCGTCGGCGGTAGAGATGGTTCCTATCTGAAGCTTGGGTACGCCTACCTGGACATACTCTACGGCTTCACCTTGTCCGTTGATAATACGCCCCTTGACGGTGAAGTGCTCCTGTGCCGATAACAGGACGGGGAGCAATGCGAGGGCTAAGGAGAGTTTAATCTTCATAGATATCCTCCTCCATCTCAATCCCTTCCGGATCGGGCTGATAATCCAGAATATCGCCCGGAAGACAGTCCAGTACCTTGCAGATCTTGTTGAGTGTGGTGAAGCGGATGGCGCGGCCTTTCCCCGTTTTGAGCAGGGAAAGGTTCGTCATGGAAATGCCGATCTTTTCTGACAGCTCCGAGAGTTTCATGTGGCGCTCCCAGAGCATTTTATCTAGATTAACGGTAATCATATCGCGAGCTTACTGTCTTTAGCGGCCAGGTATGCCATTTTGTATAGTCCTGCGAAAAGAAGGACGATGAGGGGAATGAGGATGGTGTTTGAATCCAGCATCAATTCCGATTCTCCTTTCACAACAGCATCGTAATTGGAGTGGACAAAAGCAAGAAGTACGGCAACCAGTGCTGTCCAGCGGATGAGGGAAATGTTGGATTTGGGGAAGATCTCACCTTCTTTCAGTCCCTTGTTGGTGCGGTAAAGGAATATGCAGCACAGGATGAAAAGAAGCGTGATGCCGATAAAACGGGCCGAAAGGATGAAAATCTGCCAGCCCTTGATGTCCGGATTCCAGGTCATGGGAATAATAAAGTTATTAAGCCATAACTGGGAAATCATTTGCACATAGGTGTAAATAAGCGTCAAGCCACCTATTACGAGGATGGCGATGGAGAGATTCCGGATGTTCTTTTGCGTTGAATTGTTCATATTGCTGTCATTTTTGTTTTGCCGTAATGACAGACAAATATAATGCCAATTTTACGAAAAACATAAAAAATCTTTATGAATTTCGTAAAAAGTACTACTTACTATAGTACTTTACAATCCGTGATGCAACTTCTTCCGGATGGTCAACCAGCAGCTGGCCATGATTGTGTTTTGGGAAAACTTCGATATGGACCTCCGGGCAAATCTTTTTCAGATGCTCAGCCTGCGGCTTGGCCACAAAGGTTTCCAATGAGCCATGCCAATAGTGAATATCGGCCCCGTGGATGGATTCCAGTTTGTTGGTATAGACGGACTTGTACCCGTCCAGCACCGCGCGCCCGCCGCCGAATGGATACACCTTCCTGCATTCGTCCAGCAGTACATCAAAGTAATGGGAGTGGAACACCCAACGCCAGAATCCTGTCCAATGATAGCAGGTCCAGACATTGGCGCACTGATAATAGCGGAGCGGCCCAACCAGCCATTTGGGCAGGGGCAAAAGCGGCGCCGCATCTAGAATGGCGTGGTCGATGGTGACTTCATTCCGCTCCAGAACGCGGGACAGGATCTTTCCGCCAAGTGAGAGGCCATAGGCACAGTCCAGATGGCCGCCGAGCCGTTCTTTAACATAGGCTATTACCTTCGCTGCCTGATCGTCTACGGATGTGAATTGAGTGTGTACACCCAGCGTGAAACCATCCACCTCTACGGCAATGATCCGGAACTTGTCCTTTAGCAAGTCCGTCAGCGGCAGGAATATCTCATAGGATACTCCCAGACCCGGAATCAATAGCAGCGTCGGTGCGCTTTCATTGCCAAAAACCCTGTATTCCATATTATTGCATCAGCATTAGCATAACAATTCCATGGACGTATATTGCGGCACCATTCCCAGGGCCTTGTAGAAGGCTTTTGCACCCGGGTTGCCTTCCCACACGTGAAGGGTAATGTTGTGGCAGCCTTTCTCTTTTGCAAACGCTTTCACATATTCGAACAATGCGGTGCCGATATGAAGGCCGCGGGCCGATTCCAGGACGCATAAATCATCCAGATACAGCGTTGTAAGCGGCATCAGCGCTCCGCTGTTCGGATGTTGAAGGATGCAGAAGGCGTATCCCAGTACTGCTCCATCCCGGTCGTATACAAAGACCGGTGTATCCGGATTATCAAAGATGGCCAGAAGCTCCTCGTCCTTGTACTTTTTCCCTACCGGGCGGAAAAGGTCCGGCCTGGCGGCATGATGCACGGCCAGTACCTGTCCCAGGAGCGTATTCACGGCTTCCAGGTCACGGGGTTCTGCCGGGCGTATGATATATTCTGACATAGTTTACCTTATTGTTTTCCAAATTGCAAGATAACCATTTTCAATCAAATCTTCAAATTGCATTATAGCCGAATTCGGTTTTTCTTGTATCTTTGTGGTATAGCAAATCTGAATTCTGATGCGGTACAAAGTTGTCATCTTTGATCTGGACGGAACGCTTCTGGATACACTGGAGGATCTGGGAGCGGCAGTGAATCATGCTATGAAGACAGGGGGATTCCCGCAGCATACAATGATGGAATACCGCGGAATGGTGGGCCACGGCGTGCGCAATCTGGTTGCACAGGCCTTGCCGGAAGAGGCGCGGAGCGAAGAACAGATTAACGAATCCCTGACCGTTTTCAAGGCCTTCTATACATCCCATATCGATGTGCATACACATCCCTATCCAGGTATGCAGGAATTATTGGAAACGCTTAACAAAGAAGGTGTTAAGATGGCTGTTGCCTCCAACAAGTTCCAGTCCGGGACGGAGTATCTGGTTAAGAAGTTTTTCGGTGGTATTCCCTTCGTTGCCATCCTGGGGAACCGCGAAGGTTTTCCGCTGAAACCGGACCCCGAGATTGTGGCCGAAGTTCTCAGAAAGGCCGATGCCGCCAAAGAGGACGCCGTCCTGGTAGGGGATTCAACTACAGACATGAAAACCGCCGCCAACGGCGGCATCCGCGGCATCGCCGTCAGCTGGGGCTACAGAGAGATGGCCGATGGAACCATTGCCAGTTCTGCGGAAGAACTACAGATGTTGCTATAATCATTGATTAAATATTTCGTAATATAATAAAGACTAACTATGATACTCACTACCACCCCCACTGTCGAAGGACGGACCATTATCGACTATAAAGGCGTTGTATTCGGAGAGGTTATCTCCGGCGTAAACTTCATCCGGGATTTCGCGGCCAGCATCCGGAATATCATCGGCGGCCGCAGCGGTTCCTATGAGGAGGAACTCATCGTCGCCCGCAACCAGGCCATGCAGGAGATGGAAGACCGTGCCCGGCAGCTCGGGGCCGATGCCATCGTCGGCATCGATATTGACTATGAAGTCCTGGGTGAAAACGGCGGAATGCTCATGGTCACGGCCTCCGGCACCGCCGTTAAGCTGGCCTAGGACGATGAGGACCGGTTTCCTTGTCATCCTTCTGGTGTTTTTCGTCACGCTTGCCTATGTAATTTGGCACCTGTGGCGGATTACCCCCGGCGGTTGGGCAGTGAAGTTTCTTGTTACGGGACTATTCTTGCTCTGGATGGGTGCTGCCTTCGCCAGCATCGGCCTCAGAAACAAGGCGCCCTCATCCGTAGTGGTTGCCCTGTATGAGGTGGGCCATCCCTGGATGATAGCCTATGTGTACCTGCTGCTGGCTTTTCTCCTGGCCGATGTGGCCGTCCTCTGCACAATCCTGCCGAAGGCGTTCCTATCGGGAAGCCTGACCGGGCTACTTTCTATTGCAGGGATGGTGGCTGTAGTACTCATAGCAGGCGGCATCCATTATAAGCACAAATACCGCGAGGAACTGACCATCCGGACGGAAAAGCTTCTGGAGAAACCCCTTACCGTAGTCCTTGCCAGTGACCTGCATGTTGGCTACAGTAACCGAAGGAAGGAACTCTCCCGCTGGGTTGACCTCATTAATGCCGAGAAGCCCGATCTGGTTCTCTTCGGCGGAGACATAGTTGATATGCAGGTGAAGCCGCTCCTGGAGGGAAACTATGCAGAGGAATTCCGGAGACTCTCAGCCCCAGCCTTCACCGTCCTTGGCAATCATGAGTATATCGGCGGGGAAGGGGAGGCCGAAGATTTCCTTGCCGATGCTGGGATTACCCTCCTGAAGGACTCTCTGGCCCATTTTGAAGGGCTCACCGTCATCGGTCGGGACGACCGCAGCAACCGGGAGCGGAAAGAACTGACCGAACTGGCCGATGGCTTAGACGGTTTCTCCATCTTATTGGATCATCAGCCCTATCATCTTGAGGAGGCTGAGCAGGCGGGTATAGACTTCCAGTTCAGCGGTCATACCCATCGGGGGCAGGTCTGGCCCCTGTCCTGGATTACCGATGCCATGTACGAGAAATCCTGGGGTCACCACAGCAGGGGCAATACCCGCTATTACGTGAGCTCCGGGCTGGGAATCTGGGGGCCGAAGATTCGCATCGGAACCCGATCCGAGTACTTGGTGCTGCACATTATCTAATCGGATTAATTTGCTATTTTTGCAATTGCAATGAGGAAAATAGTTCCCCATATTATCCTGCTGCTGTTCCTGGCTGCTGTGTCCTGTTCACAGAATGACGGTCCGGAGCCGGAGACGCGCATCCTGGCGGATGGCGTATGGGTGGGTAGTGGCGAAGGCCGTGGCGGTACCATCATTGCCAGCGTGGAGGTGAAAGAGCATGCGGTTTCGCAGGTTACCATCGTGAGCCAGTCGGAGTCGTCCTTCGCCCAGGAAACCATCAATACCATTGTGGAAAGAACTGTGGGTCGGGAAGATCTCTTGAAGCCGGAGGTGGACGCGATTTCGGGCGCTACGCTCACCTCCAACGGAGTTATTGATGCCATCAACATGGCCCTCCTGGCGTCAATGGGGAAACGGGCCGATGGGGGAAAGATTTATACTGACGGGAGCTGCGAAATTGTAATTGTGGGTGCGGGTGGTGCCGGTCTGTCGGCCGCTGTCGCGGCGGCAGAAGCCGGAGCGGGAAGCATCATCGTGCTGGAAAAACAAGGCATCATCGGCGGTAACATCAACTACTCCACGGGCGGCATCAATGCTGCGGAAACGGAAGTGCAGAAGTCCCAGGGCATAGAGGACAGCAAGCAGCTTTTCTTTGACGACACCATGAAGGGTGGCAAGAATGAGAACTTTCCGGAACTGGTCTGGAACTTCGTGGAACACGCCCCGGGCACCATCAGCTGGCTTATCGGCAAGGGCGCGGACCTTAGCGACGTGGGTCTGATGGGAGGCAGTAGTGTCAAGCGGACGCACCGTCCCAAGGGCGGCACGGCCATCGGCCCGCACCTGATGAAAATCCTCAAAACGGCCACAGCCGATGAGAATATCGAAATCCGCACTTCCAACAAGGTTTTAGGCCTGCTCTCTTCCGGATCGGCCGTTACGGGTGTACAGGTGGAGAATGCCGATGGAAGCGTCTATACACTCAAAGCAAAAGCCATAATCATAGCTACAGGCGGTTTCGGGGCCAATCTGAAGATGGTCACGGAGTATCAGCCATGGCTCAGTGGCTTTGCCACGCTTAACCATCCGGGAGCTACGGGAGACGCATTCGATTGGGTAAAGTCATTGGGCGGCGCCACCGTTCAGATGGAGAATATTCAGATCCATCCCACCGCCGAAGCCGAAAACAACATCCTCATTACGGAAGCCGTACGCGGAAACGGCGCCATCCTGGTGAACCGGGAGGGGAGACGTTTCGTGAACGAGATGGAAACGCGGGACGTGGTATCGGCCGCAATCCTTAAGCAAACCTCTGGGGATGCTTATCTGATCTTTGACCAGGAGGTAAGGAAATCGCTCGCAGCCATAGAGACTTACGCTAACCAACACCTGCTTAAAGAGGGTTCCACCCTTGCCGGTCTGGCCGATGCGACAGGCCTTCCTCCGGAAGCCCTTGAGGCTACGCTTAACCGTTATTCGGGCCAGCAGAAGGCCGGAGCGGACGAAGACTTTGGCCGAAGCGCCACCGAAATGACGGCGGCGCTCCAGACACCTCCCTTCTATGCTGTGCGGGTAAAACCTGCCATCCATCACACCATGGGCGGGCTAAGCGTGAACACCCTCACGCAGGTCCTGAAGGCCGACGGGACTCCCATCCCCGGCCTCTATGCCGCCGGTGAGGTGACCGGCGGCCTGCACGGGGCCAACCGCCTGGGCGGCAATGGTGTGGCCGACATAGTAGTAAACGGAAAGCTGGCAGGGGAGGCCGCTGCCAGCTTTGTAAAAAACAAACGGAACTAAGCTGTCTCTATTTGAACAGCAGCTGGGCGAACTGGTAGAGGCTGCGGCGCCAGGTATGCCACTCGTGGGCGGTGCCCTCCGAGATGTAACCTACGGCGTTCATGCCCATCTTCTTAAGATTATCGGCCGCTTCCATCACCCGGGGGTTCTCCTTGCTTCCGCAACTCATGAACACCACCTTGTTGGTCTCCTTGAAGCCTGCGGCGCCCTGAACATCTTCAACGCTGATGACACCGCCGCTGAACATGCCCACATAGGCAAAGGTGGTGGGGTTGGCCAGGGTAATCCTGCGGGTCTGGCCGCCGCCCATGGACAGGCCGGCCATGGCGCGGTGCTGTGCATCGGCAATTACGCGATACTCCTTCTCCACCATGGGGATGATATCATTGAGCAGGACAACCTGGAAGCCGTCGTTGTTCCGGCGGCCATTGGGATCCTGAGGAGGCAGCTGCTGGATATAAGGCTCCACCAGATGGATGTACTGACCCTGGCCGTAATCCATTACCACAATGAACGGGACGGCCTTACCCTCTGCAATGAGGTTGTCAAGGATCTGGCCTGTGTGGCCCTGGGCCGACCAGCCCTGTTCGTTCTCGGCATTACCGTGCTGGAGGTAAAGCACAGGATATTTCTTGCCGGGGTTCTTTTCATATTCCGCGGGCAGGTAGATGTAGCAGTGGCGCATGCTGGCGGTAGCCTTGGACCAGTAGTATTTCTCTACGATGGAGCCCTGGGGCACATTCTTCACCTGCCAGAAATCCATATCGTCCGAAGGGATTTCGATACCGCTGCCCCAACGGCCGGCGCCGAAGAAATAGATGCTGCCGGGATCCGGGACGGAAGCACCGTCCACCTCCAGCTGATAGTAGTGGAAACCTACATCCTGAGGGTCTGACGTGCCGGTCCATACACCGTTTTCGTCCTTGGACATCTCATATTTCTTGCCGGCGATGTCCAGGCGGACCGCCTTGGCCTCCGGGGCGCGGAGCTGTGCGCGAACGGCGCCCTGGGAGTTCACCATGGGATACTGGTGTCCCTGCTGGTTGGTGATGTTGGGTTTGAAATCTTCAATGGCACCCGTGAATGAAGGGACGACGGGGTTTCTCTGCTGGGCGCTTGCATACAGTGCAACTAAAAGCACAGCCACGGAAAGGATAATCTTTTTCATGATAGTTGGGTTATTGTGGTTATTGGTGTTTTATGGATTCACTCTTTTTCCCAGCATACGGTTCAGATGGGTCTCCAGGATGTGGAAGCTGGGCTCCACCATGGGGCTATGGCCATGGCCGTCAATTTCGTATAGATAGGTCTCTTTATGGCCCACCAGCTTCATCATACGGGCCAGGTACTGGTTTTCGTCGTATCGGCCATAGAGTTCCAATTCGCGGTCCCCGCAGATGAGCACCAGCGGCGGGCAGTCCGGACGCACCCAATAGATGGGAGCGAACTCATCGATGGTAACCTGCAGGGGCTGAAGGCCCTGCATTTTGCGGACATTGTAATGTGTGACGGCCTGTCCGCTGAAGGGGACATACATCATCACGTCATCGGCATCGATGTCATAGGCGGCCAGCCAGGCCTTGTTCAGGCAGAGCATCATGCCGATGTAGCCTCCGGCGGAATGGCCGGTGACGACAATCTTGGCAGTGTCGCCGCCATAATCGGCCGCATGGCGGAATACCCACGCCACGGCTTCTGCCGCGTCGTCCAGCGTTTCACGGATGGTAACCTTTGGCAGCAGGCGGTAGTTCACGCCCACTACAACCCAGCCTTTTCCCTTCAGCCGTGCAGGAATCTCCTTGTTGCCAGCCTCCAGGCCGCCGCCGTGGAACCAGATAATTACCGGGCAGTCCTTCTGCCCTTCCGGATAATAGACATCCAGCTTCAGCCGTTCCTGGGCATAACTGTCCGTCTTGCCTGTATAGCTGATGTCATTGACCTGCGTGTAGGTCTGTGCGCTGAGCCCCGTAAGCGTAAGGAGCAGCAGGAGGGTGGTAAGTAAGTGTCTCATTGTGGTTGATTTACATGCGAATATACGGATTTTCCGGGAAAATCCAATTTTGTTTTTTGGGGACTTATAGCTATCTTCGGGATTGAGAACAGACAGCATGATATGAATAAAATTGCCGCGCTCCTGAAGAAATGGGCCGATACCAGCCTGGTCCTGCGAATCCTCATCGGCCTAATCATTGGTGCCGTCCTGGGTCTTGTGGCTCCGGGATGGACCTGGCTGGGTATGCTGGGAACCATTTTCGTGAGTGCCCTCAAGGCCATTGCGCCTGTGCTGGTGGCCATTCTGGTGATGGCGTCCATTGCCAGGGCCGGCGGCGGTCTGGGCCCGCGATTCCGCACAGTAATTGCCCTGTACATTGTGAGCACCCTGGGCGCCGCGCTGGTGGCGGTGGTGGGCAGCACCTGCTTCCCCGTAACCCTACAATTGCAGGATGTGGCCGAGGGAAGCGCCCCCAGCGCCCTTACGGACGTATTTACCAACCTCCTCACCAACATGGTTGCCAATCCGCTGGCTTCCACGGCATCGGCCAATTATATAGGCATCCTGTTCTGGGCCGTCCTGCTGGGACTGGGCCTCAAGAAGCTGGCCTCGCTGGGGACCATCAAGGTGATATCGGACCTGGCCGATGTAATGGCGCTGGTGGTCAAGTGGGTCATTCAGTTTGCGCCTTTCGGCATCCTGGGCCTGGTGTTCTCGGCCGTGTCCGAAAGCGGGCTGGAGATTTTCTCCACTTACGGAAAGCTCATCCTCCTGCTTGTGGGCTGCATGCTTTTCAATATGCTTGTGCTCAACCCTCTGTGGTCTTACATCGCCACCCGGAGGAACCCTTATCCGCTCCTTTGGACCTGCCTCAAGGAGAGCGGTCTTCAGGCGTTTTTCACCCGTTCATCGGCCGCTAACATTCCCATCAACATGGCCCTTTGCAAGAAGCTGGGGCTGGACGAGAACTTTTATTCCGTTAGCATTCCGCTGGGCGCCACCATCAATATGAACGGTGCGGCCGTCACCATTACGGTAATGACCATGGCCGTTGCCCATACCGTGGGCGTGGAAGTGGGCTTTGTGAGTGCACTCCTCCTCAGCATAATCTCTACTCTGGGTGCCTGCGGCGCATCCGGCGTGGCGGGAGGGTCGCTCCTGCTCATCCCCATGGCCTGCTCCTTCCTGGGAATTGGGAACGATGTGGCCATGCAGGCCGTTGCCGTGGGCTTTATCATAGGGGTGATCCAGGATTCCGTGGAAACCGCCCTCAATTCCAGCGGCGACGCCTTCTTCACCGCCACGGCGGAATACCGGGACCGTAAAAAAACAACCGGCCAACCCCTTGGGTGACCGGTTGTATAACCTTTTGGCCGATAGATTTATTTCTTGCGGCTCTTGTATCTCTGATAGAACATATCCACACGACCGGCGGTATCCACCAGCTTCACCTTGCCCGTGTAGAACGGGTGGGAAGTGTTGGAAATCTCCAGCTTCACCAGCGGGTACTCAACGCCTTCCACGGTAAGGGTTTCCTTGGAAGGGGCGCAGGAACGCGTGATGAACACGGTGTCATTTGACATATCCTTGAAAGCTACAAGACGGTAGGTTTCGGGATGGATTCCTTTCTTCATTTTACGTAAAAATATAATTGTTAACAATTTTGGACCGCAAAGATAGGAATTCTGTGCGGAAATTCCAAATTATTATTGCAACTTCGTGTAAGCCACCTTGCCCACCAGCGTGGTGGGGAGGGAATCCCGGTATTCCCACTGCTTGGGCATGGCGTACTTGGCAATGTGCTTCCGGCAGTGCTCCTCAATGCTGGCGCGTACCTCGGGCGTGTCTTCCACCCCGTCCTTGAGCACAATAAATGCCTTCACAACCTGCATCTTGAGCGGGTCCGGAACGCCAATCACGCAGCTTCTCTGCACGGCGGGATGGCCCTCCAGGATGTTCTCCACCTGAGAAGGATACACATTGTAGCCGCTTGTAACAATCATTCGCTTGATGCGCTGGCGGAAGAAAATGAAGCCTTCCTCGTCCATGACGCCCAGGTCTCCGGTGTGGAGCCAGACGTGGCCGTCTTCATGCTTGCGCAGGGTTTGCGCGTTCTCTTCTTCGTGGTTGATGTAGCCAAGCATCATGGAAGGTCCGGTGAGGCAGATTTCGCCTTCCTCGCCGTAAGGGACTTCCTCAATGGTGCCGGGGCGGCAGATCTGGTAATAGGTGTCCGGATAAGGCAGGCCGATGCTCCCTTCCTTCTCCTTGTTGTAGGGAGTGAGGCAGGATGCCGTCACACATTCGGTGGTACCGTAACCCTCGCGGACGCGGATGGTGGCCTTGTGGTCGGAGAGGAACTGGTCGAACTTCTTCTTAAGCTCTATGGTGAGGGAGTCTCCGCCGGAGAAAACGCCTCGCAGGCAACTCAAATCGGCCCCGTCCAAGTAGCGGTTGCGGGTGATGGCCTCGAACAGGGTGGGCACGCCGGCGATGAAGTTGGGCTGGGTTTTCCGGATTAGCTTGGCGTAACTCTTCACATTGAAGCGGGGTACCAGGATGGCCGTGGCACCGCACACCAGCACGGTATGGATGCATACGCCCAGGCCGAATCCGTGGAAGACCGGCATGGCAGCCAGCATCTTGCCGTGGCGAACGGGCTCGTGGCACATGGCCTCCGTCTGGCGGGCCAGGGCGTTGAAATTGAGGTCGCTGAGCATGATGCCCTTGGTGGTGCCGGTGGTGCCGCCGGAGAAAAGGACAACGGCTTCCGTAAGCGGGTCCTTATCCGGGTAAACGGTATCCTTGGCGCCTTCGCCCGCGGCTATGAAGTGTTTCCACAGCAGCACGCTCCCGTCTTCCACCACTTTGGGGAACTTCCGCTCCGTGAGGAGTTTCTGGCCGATGGAGAGCGGGAAGGGGAGTTCTTCGGACACCCGGGCGATGATGAGTTTGCCGATGGGCCGGAGCTGCTTCACCTCCAGGAATTTGGCATAGAACTGGTCCAAGGTCACAGCAATGTCGCAGTTGGCTTCCTTAAGGAAGAAAGCAATTTCCGCAACGGCCGACAGGGGATGAACCATAGATGCCACGGCCCCAATCCGGTTAAGGCCGTACAGGCAGTAAATGGCCTGCGGCACGTTGGGAAGGCATACCAGCACACGCTGGCCGGCTCGGACACCCAGCGCATAAAAAGCGCGGGCCGTACGGTCAATTTCGGCCGCCATCTCCTTGTAGGTAATGGACCGGCCCATAAAGGAAAGGGCGGGGAAGTCGGGGTCGGCGGCAGCCGTTTCCAGTACGGCGCCGGACATGGATTTGTCACTGTATTCCAGATGGAAGGGGACATCGCCATAGCTCCCCAGCCACGGCGTTTTCACGTTTTCCAGGTTAAAGTGCATAATTATTCAATCTCAATGGGGGTAGCTGCCGGCAGGTCCAGCAGTTCGGGATGGGCAAAGATGTGACGTACCAGGCGCAGGGTCTTGGCAAAGTAATAACCATCGGCAATGCGCTCGTCAACGGTAAGGCCCAGTTTGATGGTATTGCGCATTTCATAGGTGCCGTCTTCCTTCCAGAAGGGACGCATCTTCTTTTCGCCGATAACCATGAAGAAGGAGATGTTGCCCCACTCGAAGAGATGGTGATAATCGGCATTCATCTTGATGCTGCCCAGGTTGGACACAAAGCAGCTGGAGTAGCAGGGGTCGTCGGCCGCCAGCGACTTGGGATAGCAGCCGTAGTATTCCATTTTCCTGAGCGTCCAGCCCAGCAGGCGGAACAGCGGACGCGGAAGGTAGGTGAGGATCTTGAGCGCGTTGTCCACGCCCACGGCTTCACCCTTGCCGCGGACCTTGGTCACGAAATCCTGCACATAGGAATGCACCTGCTCCATGGGGGAACCGCCATCCCGGTCCAGGACGAACTTGGCCATGGATTCCGTGCCCTCGTCGGAGAACTGCCGTTTTACGTTGAAGGCAATCTGGATTTCCTTGCGCTCGTAAAAACGGTGGCCTGCAATGAAGTAATTCATTTTGGGACGCAGGTAGATGGCTTTTGCCGTGGCGGCCGATATGAAATGGAACCACGTATACTTGAATTCCGGATTCTGGGCATTCTTTTTGGCCAGGTACTTGTCCACTTCGGTGAGGTCCATAACCTCTCCCAGAACGGCCTCGTTGATGGTGCGGTTGCCAAAGAAGTAGGGCATCATCACATGGACGGGGTCCAGTCCGCCTATGTACCAGCCGTCCCAGCGGTCGCGCCAGCTTTTCTTTCTCTCTTGCATCGGTTTAGGTATTTAAGGTTTATTTCATTCTGTAGGGTTGGTCTTCGTAAAGCAGGTAGCGTTTGGCTTTCCGTATCCATTTCTGCTCCTCCAGCTTCACATGCTCCTGTACCACGTCAAAGGAGATGGATTGCTTCAGGTAAGCTTCCAGCACCGGATCGGCCAGTTTGGTCCAGAAGGCGGGCTCAAACTCAAAGGCCGAATAATGCTCCGTGAACCAGCGCATGAGGTGCAGCGTATGCAGGAGGCTGTGATAGTCCTCTCCCGGAACCAGCATGATCTGGAAGCCGAAGCAGCGTTCGCCGGCGTAGCGACCTGCCGAAGGGGTGAAGGAGCAGGGCCGGAGCAGGGCGCCCGGAGCCTGCGGAAGTTCCTGGGGGTGAAGGGGTTTTACGAAAGGTGCACCGATGTATTCGTACGGCCTGGCCGTGCCGATACCGGGCGTGATGGTGGTGTTGTTCCAAAGTCCGCCGCCGCTGTAAAGGTAAGAGCTGAAAAGGCCCGGAATGTCACTGGCCGGTGCGATGGTCCACGGCATGAGCTGCCGCACGGAATCCGTTGCCCGGGCCGATATAACATGGATGGGGAATTTGGCTCCAATTTCCGAAGCGTACAGGTTCACCAGTTCTCCCAGCGTGAGGCCATGCCGATGGGCCACCTTGGGAACGAACATCTCTCCGGCCACCGAAGGAATGCTGCCTTCCACAACGCGTCCGCTGGGGTTGATATGGTCCACAATGTACAGGGAAGGGGCTTCATCGTCCAGCAGCTTAAGCATTTCCATGAGCTGCATCACGTCTTTGGAGTAGTTGAAATACCGCACCCCCACGTCCTGGATCTCTACCACCACGGCATTCAGTTCCCGCAGCTGGTCCGCCTCAAAGGCAATATGGTTGGTCCCCGGGGTGAGCTCCGCCTCCCGCGGGTTGAACACGGTTACCAGATTCTTCCGTTCCCGGAAGATGTCGTACATCCATCGGCCCCGGGCGGTGTCCCAGCAGTTCTGGGTGCAGAAACAGCCCACTTTGCCGTACAGCAGGGCGCGGTCCAGCTGATCCTCCAGCGGTGTGGTCCTGAATGAGAACATTAGCCCTTGATAATCTTATTGGCCACTGCAATCACTTCATTGCCAAGAGCTTCCGCATCGGCCATGGTGGAGGCTTCGGAGTAGATGCGGATGATGGGCTCCGTGTTGGACTTGCGCAGGTGGACCCAGGTCTTGTTAGCTTCGAAGTTAATCTTTACGCCGTCTATGTCGTTGATGTTTTCCTTGGCGTAGATGACTTTCAGTTCGGAAAGAATCTTCTCAATGAGGGCGCTGTCGCTTAACTGGATCTTGTTCTTGGCAATGAAATACTGCGGGTAGGTCTTCTTTAACTCGCTCACTTTCATTTTCTTATGCGCCAGGTTGCTAAGGAAGAGCGCAACGCCCACCATGGCGTCACGGCCGGCGTGGATGGCAGGGTAGATGACGCCTCCGTTGCCTTCGCCGCCAATAAGGGCGCCCACCTCGTGCATCTTGGTGGTCACGTTCACTTCTCCCACGGCCGCTGCGTAATACTTGCCGCCGTGCTTCTCCGTCACGTCCCGGAGGGCGCGGGTGGAGGAGAGGTTACTCACCGTGGCGATGGGCTTTCCTTCCTTTTCGGCCTGCTCACAGAGATAATCGGCCACGCTAACAAGGGTATATTCTTCCACGAAGGGTTCTCCGTTCTCGCAGATGAAGGCCAGGCGGTCCACATCCGGGTCCACGGAAACGCCCAGATCGGCCTTTTCTTTCTTGACAGTCTCGCACAGGTCCACCAGGTTGGCGGGCAGCGGTTCCGGATTGTGCGCAAAGTCCCCGGTGGGGTTGCAGTTGAGGCCGATGCACTTGACGCCCAGGCGCTTAAGCAGGCGCGGCATGATGATGCCGCCCACGCTGTTCACGGCGTCCACCACCACGGTGAACTGTGCCGCCTTGATGGCTTCCACATCCACCGCCGGCAATGCCAGGACAGCATCCAGGTGCTTATCCGTGAAGTCTTCCTCTTCAATGCTGCCCAACTGATCCACTTCGGCAAAGTTGAAGTCCTCCTTCTCGGCCAAATCCAATACGGCCTGTCCTTCCACTGCGGTGAGGAATTCGCCCTTGTCGTTCAGGAGCTTTAAGGCGTTCCACTGGCGCGGATTGTGGCTGGCAGTGAGGATGATACCACCGTCGGCCTTGGCAAAGAGGACGGCCATTTCCGTGGTGGGGGTGGAGGCAAAGCCGCACTTTACAACGTCAATTCCGCAGCCCACCAGGGTGCCCACCACCAGCTGTTCCACCATGTCTCCGCTCATACGGGCGTCCTTTCCCACAACCACTTTGTAACGTTCGCCGTTGGGCGTGTGTTTTCTCTGGGGGAGGGTGGCGGCATAGGCCGCGGTGAACTTGACAACATCAATGGGAGTGAGGGCTCCGCCGGGTGCTCCGCCAATGGTACCCCGGATGCCGGAGATGGATTTGATGAGGGTCATATTAGAAAAAGTTTAGGTTTAATCTTCATTTAATCTCACAAATATATTAAATTTGCGCCCCATTTACAAATTGAAAGCACCATGCAAGGAATCTGGACCATAGTAATGCTCGTTTTCTCGAATGTCTTCATGACGTTCGCGTGGTACGGCCATCTCAAGCTGCAGGAGATGAAAATCTCCACGGGCTGGCCGCTCATCCTCATCATCCTGTTCTCCTGGGGCATCGCATTTTTCGAGTACTGCCTCACCGTTCCGGCCAACCGCATCGGCTTCCAGGGCAATGGCGGTCCTTTTAACCTCATGCAGCTCAAGGTGATCCAGGAAGTGATTTCCCTCACTGTCTTTACGGTGATAGTAACCTTCCTGTTCAAGGGACAGCCCGTCCAGTGGAACCATCTGGCCGCTTTCGGCTGCATGGTCCTGGCAGTATTTTTTGTGTTCCTGAAATAAAAATTTGCAGATTCGATTTTTTGTCGTACCTTTGCACTCCAACCCGCTGGGTTCGTATAACGGTTAGTACTCGAGATTCTCAATCTCGCAATAGGAGTTCGATTCTCCTACCCAGTACGAACAACCCCTTTACAACGCACTGTAAAGGGGATTTTTGTTTTTATAAGCCGGAATTTTCCCACTCTTGACTTCTTCTATTCCCATTTTAGACGTCTCTGGCTTGTACATACCTGATATGTACAGAGGTCTAGATCTGGGCGGCCGAAATCATGTTCATACCTTGCTGAAAAACTGGAAAAGCGTCCATTTAGAAGAGGTATGTACAATTTCCTTGAATGCAGTGCCGTTTTCCTGTTCATATCCGGTATGTACACCTTGTCCAGCCACGCAATTATTCCACAAGTCACGGCAGCCAAGGCGTGCGTTGGAAAGATAGGATGTGGCGTTACACAAAAAGCACCCAAAATGCGTAATGGGACGTCCTCCAGGACGCGACATTACGCAAAAACGGCCTAAAACGAGTAATGAGATGTACTAGAACCTACAGCCAACGCCGCCGTGGAACAGGGTGGCTATGGGGCCCAGGGTGAATTCCGCAAAACCATAAAAGAGCTTGCCGCCCACCCGGACGCCTATGGGCGTGAGGTCCGGAAAGGGAAATACACTCCCGGTAAGGAGTTCCTGATTATCAATCACAAGCCCAATACCGCCGCCGGAATACAGTTCGGCCGTCCGGCCCGGATTCCAAACGTGGAAGCACTGAAGGGTAAAGGAGAACACGGGACGACTGACCGTCCATCCTGCCGGGGAACCGTCATTCAGGTTATAACGGGGGTTCCCGTTTGGGTCTGTCCCGAACGAAGAATACTGGATGAGATTGTAATAACGCCAGGCAGCTCCAACGGTAAAGCGGAATTCCGTATATTTCCGGAGATGGTATGCTCCACTGAGACTGAAAGCAGGGAAATACGGACAAATAACATCACCGACGGCCTGTCCCTTCTGGGCCAACTCCGTCTTTGTGGCCCGTGTTGGAATAAACGAAATGTGGAAAGGTATGACACCCGTACCCAGCTCAATGGACCAGGTCCTTTGGGAAATCTCCGGCACCTCTTGGGCACGGGTCAGGAGGCCGGTTCCCAAAAGGATGGCAACTGCAAGAGACAGAAATCTCATTACCGGGGGTTCAATTTGACAACAATCTCCCGTTCCCTAAGATCCACCAGGGAGGTGTCTTTCCGGATGTAGACATTCTGGCCGTCTTCAAATCTGAGGTACGGCCCATCCAGATTCCTGTAATAGGGTATATTGACACTGCAGCGGCCGTCTGCTCCGGTAATGCCCAGTTCCGATCCCTGATTATATTGCCCAAATTTGGATGGGGAGCCGATGATGCGGACGCCCTCAAGCGGAGCTCCCGTATCGGCCGCCTT
>JAIKYL010000099.1 GCA_024683255.1 Bacteroidales bacterium
CTACGAGGAGATCGGCGCCATCATGGGTATCTCGGTGAAGAATGTTTCCTTCCAATTGCATCGAATCAAGGAAGAACTCAAAAAGTCCCATCTTTAATCACTCGTGCCATGAACAAGGAAGAATTCGATATCAATCAGGAACTGGAGCAGATGCGGCAGGATTATGCCGATCTTAAGGAACGGTTCGACAAGCAGCAGATCATCAACAAGGAGTTGATAGAGAATGCGATGAAAAAGGACGTGCGCAGGCTTTTCCTGTCCAAAAAGGCGCTGCCTGTCGGGATAGCATTGGCTGTTATAGCCGTAGTTTTATGTTTTGTCATGGGATACTCATGGTGGCTGCCGGTTTCCCTTATCATTTACAGCCTCATCTTCTTTCCCGGCGTATTCTGGGTATACAAAGGTGTCCGGGAAGATGATATCTACAATGGCGACATCCTTTCCACAACCGAGACGCTGCTGAAATTCAAAAAGAGATACATCGCCCTGGTGGCTGGAATCTGCCTCTTTTTCTTCGCCTTCGTCATTGCCGTCACCCTCCATATGACAACCATGAACATCAGCACGGAACTGATGTGGAGACGGGGAATCATCGTTGCAATTCTCTGTATCGTCACATTAGCCTTGGAGTATTACTCCGCTAAACGCCTGTTGAATTCCTGCGACGACATCATCCAACGGCTGAAAATAAAGGAATAAGACAAATGGAAGACTATATCATCAGAGAGATTGACCGGATAGGGGAGATGCTATTGCTAATAGCCCGCAGGCTGGGACTGTTCCTGGATGACGTTCCGGATTACTCCCTTTCGGACGTAAAGGAGGAATTTGCCAAAGCCAGCCTCCCGTTTGACCTGGACGCCGTTATGCAGCAGGAGAGTCTTATTGTCTATTTGATAGAGACCGTAGGACTGTCCGACCAGGGCCTGGAGACCTTCATTGACATCCTCTTCCACTCCGACATAAATGAAGACCGGAAGAAAACCCTCCTTAACGACGCCCTGACCTATCTGGACGCCAAAGGAAACTTCTCCTTCCGGCTTCACTCACTAAGCGAATAAAGTATTGGCATGGGGCAGCTGCTCTAAGCGGAGTATAGGATTTCCGGACAATTGGGCGCCGGGTGGAGGGGCTGCGCCGCAAAGCGGATGACGGCGTCTGTTTGACGAACGTTACGGGCCGAAGGACCGTAAAAGGAGGAGTTCGCCGTCAAAGCCTCTCCAGCCGAAAAGCGCCCGTCCGGAAATCCTCACGGAGCGTGAGCACTGCCCCTGACAACAACCGTTGGTGACCTATTCCAGGGCGTGGGCGATTTCTTCGCAGGCGAGGGAGCAGACCACGATCTGGACGGCGTTGCGGGTGCAGCACTCGTTTTCTCCCCAGTGGAAAGGATAGTCGTCCTTGCATTCCAGATAGTCCGGAGCCATGATAAGGAGGCCGGGGACCAGGCCGCCGGGAATGACGGTATAATCGGCCCGGTTATTTCCATAGGCCACCTTCTTGGTGGATACACCCACGCCTGTGATGAAGGAAACGTTGGAGTACGGGTGGCAGCCGTAGATGTAGTTCATGCCGTCCAGGATGAGTTGCGGGTCCACCTGGTCCGGGAAGAGCTTCCAGACATTGTACAGGTTGATGCACCAGCCCAGGATCTGCTCGTTGCCAGCCCAGCCGCGGCCGGAAATGGGCACACCGTAAGGGTTCTTGCCCGCCTGAGCCATAAGGCCTTCCACATAGGCCGGAATGGCCTTGCGGACGGCTTCCTGGAAGCTTTCGTCCATGTCGTTATAAATGGTGAGGGCTGTGGTAACATCCACACCGCCACCGCGGCCGAAACCGCCGTAGAAGCCAACTGAACCCAGTTCCGCCATGGGCACTTGAACACCGCGGGCCGCGCCTTGGTTGCGCCAGGCAAAATTGACGCCCTGCGGCATCTCCCGGGGCTGCAGCTGAGCCCGGACCAGGGATTCAAAGAAGTCCTTGTATTTCTGCTCTCCGGTTGTGCGCCAGAGTTGGATGGCAGCTTGTACACGGCCGTCTCCAAAACCGCCGAATCCGCCGCCCCAGCCACCTGCCATGCCTCTCATCCGGGCCGGATCGGCAGCCTCAAAATTCTCTTCCCAGAGCTTAAGGGCATTCTTTAAGGCACGGTCCGCCACATCCGGGCTGTACGGCTTCAACACTCGTGCAGCGGCTGCCAGAGCAGCGATGGTGGACATTTGGCCGGCAGGGCTGTTGCCGTTGGAGGTAAAGGCAAAACGGTCGTCCCGGGTACCGGAGCGAAGGCCCACCTGCTGGTAAGGCTCCAGCGAAGGATCATATACCAGGCCGTCCGTAATGGTGGAAGCGTCTCCCAGGTGATGGTACTGGTGCATGGTGCCCTGTACGATGCCCTGGGCCACAAAGCCGATGTTCTCCACCTGTGCAATAATGTTGAGAACGCCATGTTCACACTGCTGGATCACATCCGGAACGCCGTCCGGGCGATGGATGTCCACAAACTGCGTCTTCTGGTCAATGAAGGTCTGGTCCCGTTCCGGGCGCTGGCTTTCCCACAGGGCGGCCAGCTGGGTGGTGAGGCCGATGACCGTACCGGACTGAATGTCGAAGTCTCCAGCGTCGTACCAGGCGCCAACGGCCAGGCCGGGGATGTGCTCATAAGAAGCATATTTGGTATTGGTTTCCGGACCCTGCCGGTAACCGTCCTGCTGCTCATAGCCCACGGGGGCCTGCAGGGCGTCGTCCATATGGGAACGGCCGTGCCAGATGCGGTAGCCTTCATTCACCTCCATATGGTCCATCTGCACCGGCAGCCACACGTCCATGGTGGGATGCCAGGTATCGGCATAAATGTCCGATGCGATGGGGAAGGGGTTGGTTCGGACGCCCTTGTATTCCAGGCAGTACAGGCCCGGCGTGCGGACATCGCTGAAATCGGCCCTGGCATAGTTGTATCGGTTGTTGAAAACACCCCAGTTCTCTACACGGATCTTCTTTGCCACCTGGGAGGAACCGTCCTCCATCACGCGGTAAAGCGTGGCTTCCGGTGCCACAGGATCCTTTTTGTCCAGCTCCAGCACGGCAAGTTTCTTGGCGCCGGGGGCATAACCGATCTGGGAAATGCCGATATTGGGCTTGCGCACCCAGGAAGGGTCATAGGCGGGCTGTACGTCCCATTCCACCACTTTACCCGTCTTGCCGGAGGGAAGGAAGGTACGAACCACAAAAGTGCCGTTCTGGGCCAGGTTGCGGCCATCGAAGAGATTGAGTTCGCTTTCCGAAGAGATGCTCACCCTGAGATTCTCGTCCTCCGGAGCCATCACAAAACGGTGTCCGGTGGCGAAGGGAGCGGGAACGATGAACTCGTTGCGGCCACGGTCGTCAAAGGTGGAAAGGCCGAAGAACTGGGTTACCTTCTCGCTCACGGGATGCATGCTGGTCTCTCCGGCGGCATAGCGGGGGAGCACCTTGGCCTTGCCGTCCACCAGCACGTTCTTGCCGAAGTAGGACGCCGGGAAGAACTCCAGGTTAAGGCCGGCCTTGCCCTCCAGGAAGGCGGGCACGGGCTGGTCCAGGTACACGGCCATGGTAAAGCCGGTGCCCTTGGCCTTCACCTCTATACGGGGTTTGAAACCATAGTCCGGATAGTCGAAGCCCAGGGTGATGGAGCCGGCTTTGCGGTCCACGTCCCGCGTAAGCAGATCGGCATAAATGTCCCATTGCTCCGGGGTGTTCATGAGGCGGACGCCGCCGCCCGTGACGATGCGTTCCCCGCGTTGGATAATCTCCACGCCGGCGGTTTTCTCGTCGCAGAACATGCCGGTGTACTGGTTGCTGTATACCAATACGTTTACACCGGTTTCCTCAAAATACTCCAAATCATTGATTACAAGCCCCTGAGCGTGGGCGGAAATTGCCATGGAAAGGCAGAAAATCAAAACGGTTAAGCGTTTCATACCAAGTTCTTTGTTTTTCACCCTAAAATTACATATTTTTGTACTAATAGACAAAACTAATAACACTATGTCCTCAAAAGTTTTTCGCATTCTTTTCACATCAATAGCACTTACTCTCTTGAGTATCAGCGCTTTTGCACAGCAAAAAGAAACCTTCTGCAACCCGTTGGACCTGGTAATTGACCACGAGCGGTCATACCGGGGCGGTGAACCGGTTGTCCTCATTTATGACAACGACTATTTCCTCTTTGTCTCTCACCGGAAAGGCTACTGGTACTCACCGGATTTCAAGGACTGGACCTATGTGGATGCCCCCAATTATCCCGGCGGCGTGGTTTCGGTGGTAGAGATGGACGGCACCCTGTACGGCTGCTCCATGAACAACAAAAACGTATACCGGGCCGTAGATCCCAGAAAGGGTGAATGGGTCCAGTGCGGAACCTTTGACAGCGACCGTTACGGAGACGCCAACATGTTCTACGACAACGGACATCTCTATCTGTATTACGGCTGGTCCCAGCTCATGCCTTTCAAAGTGGTGGAACTGGACAAGACCACTTTCAAGGAGATCAAGGGACCGGAAGTCCTCTTCTTCAGCGACTACCGCAACCACGGCTTCGAGAAACGTACCCGTGACGACGTGATCTTCTCCATCTTCAATGGCCGACGGGATTACGGCGAGGAAGAGTATCCCTGGATTGAAGGTCCATGGATGACCAAGCACAACGGCAAATACTACTTGCAGTATGCCGCCATCGGCCTGGAACTCCTGTCCTATTCTCACGGCGTATACGTGAGCGACAGCCCCATGGGTCCCTTCACTTATTCCCAGCATAACCCGCTCACCTTCAAGACCACGGGCTTTGCTGTGGGCGCCGGCCACGGCAGCACCTTCCACGACAAGAACGGCCAGCTCTGGACCATCTGCATGATCCCTTCCAGCTATGGCGGCGCAGGACGCGGCTCGGAACTTGCCATCTTCCCCACGGCCGTGGACAATGAAGGTGTAATGCATTCCAACGTGGAATTCGGCGACTATCCGCAGTACTGGCCGGGCTCCCGCACGGACGCCGTGGACAACAACTGGACCGGCTGGAAACTCCTCTCCCACAAGAAGAAAGTCACCGTCTCTTCCACCTTCGAGAACAATGTTCCGGAGAACGGCGTGGACGAAGACTTCATGACCAACTGGGCAGCGGAAACCGGAGATCCCGGTGAATTCTTCCAGGTGGACCTGGGCAAGGTGGCCGATATCCGCGCCATCCAGTGCAATTTTGACCATATCGGCGCTGAGCAGCCCGCCCGCGGCGGTTTCGGCGGCGGATTCGGCGCTCCCGCACCCGCTCTTCCGGAATACTACCAGTGCTACACCGTTGTGGTTTCCGTGGACGGACAGAGCTGGAAGAAGGTTATTGACAAGAGCGAGAACAAATATGACTTCCACCACGACTATACCCAGCTTGCAGAGCCGGTGATGGCCCGCTACGTCAAACTCATCAACACCCGTCAGTGCCACGACGGTGCCAAGTTCAGCGTGAAAGATCTCCGCGTTTTCGGTAATCCCAACGAAGGAAAGAGCACCTATGTGGAAGGCGTGAAAGTGGTCCGCAACCCTCAGGATGCCCGCGAGGCACAGCTGCTGTGGGATCCCGTCCCGGGTGCCGACGGCTACATCATCCGCTACGGCATTGAGCCCAAGAAGCTCTATAACAGCTACATCGTCTATGACCAGAACTACTTCAAACTGCACAGCCTCAATACCGAAAGTGACTACTACTTTGAGGTGGAAGCCTTCGACAGCGGTCTGGATTACTATTATCCCAGGCCGGAGGCCACATTTGGCACCGGCGGTGAAGTGGAAATGAACAAGCGCACTCCCGGCATGCGGGGCGGCGGTTATGGCGGAAACGACCAAACCAAGCGCTTTATGGTCAAGGAAGGCGTGGACGAATATGAATTCGACGGCATAGATCCGGGCAACTGGGTAATCAGCCACAGCTACGGTCCCGTCCTGTGGGCAGGGGAGCTCACGGAAGCCGATCTTATCGGCACGGGCGAACCCGGCATCGAGGCCAAGCTCACCGAGATGGGTACCGGCACCAAGGTCACCGGCGAAATGCGGATGAAGGTTGTCCGCGGCAAGGAAGCCGGCAAGGTGGTAATTACCATAGTGCACTATTAATGGAATTGTATCAGTATGCCCGGCCGTCCCTGATGGCCGGGAAAAAGATAATCTATATCCATGGATTTGCTTCGGCCGGCTCTACGGGGACGGCCGAAAGGTTACGTGTACTGATGCCCAACGCAACGGTGATTTCCCCGGACGTTCCGGTGGAACCCGCTGAAGCCCAGGCGTTTCTGAAAGACCTTTGCCAGAAGGAGCAGCCGGATCTCATCATCGGCACGTCCATGGGAGGCATGTTCACGGAGCAGCTCAGCGGCTTCGACCGCATCTGCGTGAATCCCGCCCTGCACCTGGAGGAGACCATCCGGAAGAACATGGGGCTGGGGAAGATGGAATTCCAGAATCCCCGCGCCGACGGGCAGACGTGGTTCATGATCACAAAAGGCTTCCTGGACGCTTTCCGGGAGGTAACGGCCCAAAGGCTGAAGACCAACGACGGAGACTGCGTATGGGGTCTTTTCGGCCGGGAAGACACGCTGGTGGACTGCTACGACGAATTCCACGCCCACTACCGCCAGGCTATCCGTTTCAACGGGGAGCATGCGCTCAATGAAAAAGCCATGCTGCACGCGCTTCTGCCCGTGATCCAGTGGGTGGACGACCGCCAGGAAAAGCGGAAGAAACGGGTGCTGCTCATCAATGTGGACGACGTGCTTTATGACACCCGCAACGGAGAGCCTGTGAATGAGGCCGTACGAGGATTCCGGACACTGGCACAGCAATACGACGTGTACCTTTTGTGCCAACAGGACCGTCAGGCCTGGATAGACCGCTGGCTGGACGTTCCGGCCTGGAACCGCGTGATCCTGGGCACCCACAAGGAACTGATGCTGGGGGACTATCTCATTGACGCACATAGCTCTGAAGACGGAGCCGACGGCTTCCTGGGAACCCTCATCAAGTTTGGGGAAGAGCCCTTCCGTAACTGGGCGCAGACGCTGGAGTTTTTCGACAGGCTGGGCGGACAGTAACGGTTCGTCGGCAAAAATCAACCGTTCGTCAACAAAGGGGTTGCAGAATAAATGCAATCCCTTTATTTTTGCGTATAACCAAATTCGTAACGCTAAAATGAACATCAAAATCAGTGTCCGATACATCACCCGCTGGGGAGAGAAGGTGTGCCTGAACGTGGGCAAGCATTGCCTGGAGATGAAATGCATCTACGGAGGCATCTGGGAGAGAGAGATTTCGGCTAAGGATTTTGCCGATACACACGATTATCATTTTTCCATCATTGCCGACGGTAAGGTGGTCCGCACGGAATGGCGGAAGCACACGCTCCGTCTGCCTGCTTCCGGAGACCTGGAAATCCGTTCCCGCTGGATGGACCGTCCGGCCAATTCGGCCTTCTGGTCATCGGCCTTCAAGGATGTGATCTTCGGGCGGGACAAAGCTCCCGTGAACCCCATGAAGGGCAATGTCACCTTCTGCGTCACAGCTCCGGAAGTGCGTCCCAATCAGGCACTTGCCATTGTGGGCACCAAGGGAAAGACCCTGCAGGGCTGGGACAAGCCCATCCTCATGGAAGACTGGAACTTCCCGTACTGGAACATTGACCTGGACGTGAAGGACGCCTTCGAATTCAAATTCCTGGTGGTGGACAAAAAGACGCTCAAGCCCGTAACCTGGGAAAACGGCGGCAACCATCTCTTTGCGGAGATTCCGCCCAAGGGCCAGCACATCACCCTGGGCAATATTGAATCCCAGTTCCCCGTGGTTCCCTGGCGGGGTGCCGGCGTGGCCATCCCGGTCTTCGCCCTCCGCACGGAAGAGAGCTTTGGCGTAGGAGAGTTCAACGACATAAAGAAGATGGTTGACTGGGCCGTGGCAACCGGTCAGAACGTGATCCAGCTGCTGCCCATCAACGACACAACCATGACCCGCACCTGGGTGGATTCGTACCCGTACAACGCCAATTCCTCCTTCGCCCTGCATCCGCAGTTCCTGCACCTGCCCGCCCTGGGAATCCGGGCCGACAAAGCCTACAAGGAACTCAAGGACCAGCTGAACGCCCTGGACAAGGTGGACTATGAGAAGGTGAACGAAGCCAAGGAGCGCTACATCCGGAAGGCCTTTGAAAAGAGCGGTGCCAAGGTAATGGAAACGCCTGAGTACAAAGACTTTGCCGCAGACAATGCATACTGGCTCCTGCCCTATGCCTCATACTGTGTGCTCCGCGACAGGAACAAGACGGCCGATTTCGCCCAGTGGAAAGGCTTTGCCAAATACAACAAGAAGAAGGTTGACGAATTCATTGCGGAAAACCGCGCGGAAATTGACTACTACTGCTACGTGCAGTTCCAGCTGGATTTCCAGCTCAAAGAGGCCGTTTCCTATGCCCACAAGCATGGCGTGATCCTCAAGGGAGACCTTCCCATCGGCGTGAGCCGCATCAGTTGCGACGCCTGGACCTTCCCGGCCCTCTTCCACATGGACAGCCAGGCGGGCGCACCGCCGGATGCCTTTGCCGTGGACGGCCAGAACTGGGGATTCCCCACCTACAACTGGGAAAAGATGGCCGAGGACGGCTACGCCTGGTGGAAGAACCGTCTGCACAAGATGAACGAGTATTTCGACGCCTTCCGCATAGACCACATCCTGGGCTTCTTCCGCATCTGGGAAATTCCGCTCAAGTACAAGACGGGTCTCATGGGATACTTCAATCCCGCCGTGCCGTTCAGCGAGCACGAACTTCGCGAACGCGGCTTTGACATAAGCGGCGGCCGAAATGTAACCCCGCAGGAAGGCTGGGATGAGACGGACGTCCTCTTCATCGAGGATCCGCGCAAGAAGGGCTTCTACCATCCGCGCATTTCCGCACCGCTTTCCAGCCGGGCGTACTTTGCCCTGGACGAAGGCCAGAAAGAGCGCTACAACCTCCTGTACAACGACTTCTTCTATCACCGGAACGACGCCTGCTGGAAGGAATCGGCCTATAAGAAACTACCCGCCCTGCTGGATGCCACCGGCATGCTGGCCTGCGGCGAGGACCTGGGCATGATTCCCGCCTGCGTCCCGGAGACCATGGCCGACCTTAACATCCTATCCCTGGAAATCCAGCGGATGCCCAAGGATCCCAAGCAGCTCTTCGGAGACCCGACCGGCTATCCGTACCTCTGCGTCTGCGCCACCGGCACCCACGACATGGCTCCGCTGAGGGCCTGGTGGGAGGAAGACCGCGCCCTTACGGACCGCTTCTATCACGAAATGCTGCACCACATTGGGGATACGCCGTATTTCTGCGAGCCGTGGGTGTGCGAGCAGATCCTGTTCCAGCACCTGCAGTCTCCCGCCATGCTGGCCATACTGCCGCTGCAGGACTGGATTTCCATTGACGGAGACGCGCGCTATCCGGGCAATCCGGCCGACGAGCGCATCAACGTGCCCGCCATCCCGCGCTATTACTGGCGCTTCAGGATGCACTGCACGTTGGAGAGCCTCATCGGAAACGAGAAGCTCTGCAAGCAGATAAAGAGTCTGGTTTTAACCTCCGGAAGAGACCGCTAGTTCTGCTGCAACCAGTCCAGGAAGGCATCTACCCGGGCTCGGGAGACCGTAAGGTCCAGATTGCCTTTGAATTTGACGCTGGGGAGGACGCGGAGACGGCTGCCAACGAGTTTGGTTACGCTGTCCACCGCGTCTTCCGCTATTATGCAGCTGCGGGAAATGCGGAAGAAACGGCGAGGATCCATCTGCTGCTCGATGGTGTCCAGGGAGTCGTCCAGGATGAAGGAGGTGCCGTCCGTTCTCACCACATAGGAATTCTTGGCCTCCGAATAGAAAAAGGCTATTTCACGGGCCTTCAGGGGCACAATGCGGTCATTGAGCTTAATGAGGTATTTTTCCTTGGGCGGGGCCGATGAAGCCGTTACGGGCGATGGAACATCCGTCTGGGCGGCTTCGGCCCTGGAAATGGCCCGCCGGAGGTCTTCCGGTTCAATGGGTTTTAGCAGATAGTCCAGCGAGTTCACCTCAAAGGCCTTTACGGCATAGCTGTCGTAGGCCGTTGTCATAATAACCTGTCCCTTAATATCAACCTTGTCGAAGATCTGAAAACTGTTGCCGTCCTGCAACTCCACATCCATGAAAATGATGTCCGGGGAGGGAAGCTCCGGGGTGCTGCCGTCGTGGGCTTTGAGCCATTCTACGGAAGCAACAACGGAAGGGGCCGATCCCAGGACGGTAATGTCCGGGAATTCGCTGGAAAGCAGGTTTTGAAGGATTCTCTGTGCACGAGGCTCATCTTCAATAATGAATGCGGTGAGTTTCTGCATAGTTACAATAGGGGTAAGGTTACTCTGTAAAGGGTATCGGTGGATTCAATGAGAACTTCCCGGCTGGTCTGGTCACTGTACTGCTGCTTGATATAGGCCTGTCCCAGGCCCGTGGAATGGGAAGGGGAAAGGCGGGGAATGCGGTTGTTGCTAACCCGGATGGTCTTTGTGCGGGCATCCGAAACAATATCCACCACAAGCGGGTTTTCTTCCGAAATCACGTTGTGCTTGGTGGCGTTCTCCACCAGCAGCTGCACAGCGCACGGAACCACATGGAACTGAAGGTCTTCCTCCGGAACGTTGATCATTACGTCCAGGCCTTTGGGGAAGCGTACGCGCATGAGTTCCACATACATGCGGGTGTATTCCATCTCTTCCGACAGGCGGACCAGGCTCTCTCCCTCATGCTGCAGCATGTAGCGGTACATACCCGCCAGTTTGTGCACATAGCGACTGGCATCATCCGGGGAACTCTCCTGAACCAGAGAATCCAGCACGTTGAGCGAATTAAAGAGGAAATGGGGGTTCACCTGCTGCTTGAGGGCCATGTAGCGGAATTCGGCCTGGTGCGTCTTTTCCCGCTCTATATCTGTCTGATTGCGCATGCGGGCGGCGAAATACAGCACGAAGATTAAGCAGAAGGCACTCACTTCCATGATGCCCTGGATGGTCTCCACGCCGGGTTCGGCCGATGCCAGCAAAAGGTCCAGCCCCACCCGGAGCATGAACACGATGGTAACGGCCGCCACCATCCAGCCGATGTTGCTGCTCCAGTTGCCTTTTGCAGCCACACGGGTGGGGAAGAGGTGCACGAAAAGCAGCACGCCCCAGCCCAGCAGTTCCGTTGTTATGAAGGTAGCTAAACCCCTCACAACCATTTGGTTATTAATGAACAGCTCCAGCAGGTCCGCCCCAAAGGTTCCCATGAGGAAACCCAGCACGTTCACCATCACAATCACTATGGCGGCAAACTCGGCCGAAAGCTGCTTGTTAAGGCACAGCAGCACCGTCATGGTCATGGTGAGGAGGGTGAGAAGGAGCGAATCGTTGATGCCCATGAGCATGCACATGAGGGTGGCCACTACATGGAGCAGGGCCATCAGATGGATAATGTAAGATGCACGGATACTACCCATAGGCAAATTGGCTTTCCAAATGTAGCTTATTTTCCTTAAAACGCCAAATCGGCCCTTCCGTTCGTCCGGAGATTCCTCCCTTTCGTCGCACCAATCCGGCCGTTCGTTCCTGCGCGCGTTTATTTTATTGTATAAACATTTATTTTTGTGATGCTAATTGCATAGGAAAAACACTAAATACAATGTCCGCTAAACGCAATCTTGGTTTTTGGGAGATGTTCAATCTGAGCTTCGGATTCTTCGGAGTACAGATAGCTTATGCGCTTCAGAGCGCGAACATCAGCCGGATTTTCGCCACTTTGGGCGCCGATCCGCACACCCTTTCCTTCTTCTGGATCCTGCCCCCGCTGATGGGCATGATCGTTCAGCCGCTAATCGGCAAATACAGCGACCGCACCTGGTGCAAGATAGGCCGCAGAAAGCCCTACCTGCTCATCGGAGCCATCATTGCCGTGCTGGTGATGATCTTCCTTCCCAACGCCGGCAGCCTGCATTTCAGCACCCGTCTGTTCCTGGGCCTTAACATGGCCATGTGGTTCGGCCTGTTCTCGCTCATTTTCCTGGACACCTCCATCAACGTGGCCATGCAGCCCTTTAAGATGATGGTGGGAGACATGGTGAACGAGGAGCAGAAAACCACGGCCTACAGCATCCAGAGCTTCCTTTGCAACGCCGGTTCCCTGGTGGGTTATGTATTTCCCATCTTCTTTACCTGGATCGGCATTGCCAACGAGGCCGACCTGGGCGAGATTCCTGACAGCGTAAAGTATTCCTTCTACGCCGGCGCCGCCATCCTCATCCTTTGCGTCCTCTACACCTTCTTCAAGGTGAAGGAGATGCCTCCCAAGGAGTATGCCGAATTCCACGGCATTGCCCCCCAGGCCGGGGAGGAAAAGAAGGAAGGCCTGTTCCAGCTCCTGAAAAAGGCTCCCGAGGCCTTCTGGACGGTGGGTCTGGTGCAGTTCTTCTGCTGGGCCGCCTTCCTGTACATGTGGAATTACACCAACGGCGCCATCGCCCTCAACTGCTGGGGCGTGGACGCCGCCGTGGAAGGCGCCACCGCATCGGCCGAATACCAGGCCGCAGGCAACTGGGTGGGCGTTCTGTTCGCCGTCCAGGCCGTAGGTTCCATCCTCTGGGCCACGGTGATCCCGCGTTTCAAGAACATCCGCACGGCCTATGTGGTTAGCCTCCTCATCGGCGCCGTGGGCTTCGCTTCCGTGATATTCATCCACAACCAGTGGGCCCTCTTCGTGAGTTACTTCCTCATCGGCTTCGCCTGGGCCGCCATGCTGGCCCTGCCTTTCTCCCTGCTCACCAACGCACTGGAAGGCAGCCCGTACATGGGCAGCTACCTGGGCCTGTTCAACTGCACCATCTGCCTGCCGCAGATTGTGGCAGCAGCAACGGGCGGCGCAGTGCTGCGCCTGGTGGGGGACAGCCAGCCCGCCATGCTCCTCATGGCAGGTGTGTACCTGGTGATGGGCGCCTGCTGCGTCTATTTCATCAACACCCGGAAATCTCATTAATTTCTTATATATTAACTAACTACACGCTAAATGAAAAGGATTTTAACCGCAATCGCAGTGCTGCTCGCAGCCTGCACGACAGTATTCGCCCAGGGCGGATACCAGGTTAAAGGTGTAGTGGAAGACGCCATGGGACCCGTAATCGGGGCCGCCGTGGTGGAGCAGGGGACTACCAACGGTACGTCCACCGGGCTCGACGGTGACTTCGTACTCACCGTTTCCGGTCCCAATGCAGTGATTGAAATCTCCTGCATCGGGTACGCCACTCAGACCTTTACAGCATCGGCCCTTCCGGGCACCATCCTCCTGGAGGAAGACACTGCCTTCCTGGACGAGGTAGTGGTGATCGGTTACGGTACCGTGAAGAAGAGCGACCTCACCGGTTCCGTCTCCACGGTGAAAGCCGACGAAGTGAACAAGGGTGTGATCACCTCTCCGGCCGACCTCATGCGAGGCAAGAGCGCCGGTGTGGTGGTTACCGCCGGTTCCGGTATGCCGGGTTCCGGTGCCACCGTCCGTATCCGTGGCGGCTCCTCCATCAACGCTTCCAACGATCCGTTGTATGTGATTGACGGCCTGCCCGTGTCCAATGACGGCGTGGGTGGCCTCTCGGACCCGCTCTCTTCCATCAACCCGGAAGACATTGAGAGCTTCTCCGTGCTCAAGGATGCATCGGCAACCGCCATCTACGGTTCCCGCGCTTCCAACGGCGTTATCGTGATCACCACCAAGAAGGGTTCCAAGACCGCAACGGGCGCTCCGCACGTAGCTGCCGATCTCACCGCTTCCGTGAACACCATCGCCAAGTACAACAGCCTCCTGGACGCCAACGGCATCCGTTCCCTCATCCAGGACTTCTACGGTCCCAATTCGACTGCCGAGGCTGCCCTGGGCAACACCAACACGGACTGGCAGAAGCAGATCTACCGCATTGCCCCTTCCGTGGACGCCAACCTGAGCGTTAACGGAAAGGCCGGCAACTGGCTGCCTTACCGCGTTTCCGGCGGTGTGACGGTACAGAACGGTACCCTCAAGGGTTCCAGCATGGACCGCCTTACCCTGGCCCTGAACCTGGCTCCCAGCTTCTTTGAAAACCACCTCACGGTGAACCTGAACGGCAAGGCTTCCTACGCCTATAACGTTTATGCCAACCAGGGCGCTATCGGTGGAGCCAACCATTACGATCCCACCAAGCCGGTGTACGATCCCAACGGCATCAACGGTTACACCGCCTGGATTGACGCAGCCGGCAACCCCAACACCATGGCCACCCTTAACCCGGTAGCCCTGCTGGAAGCCAACCGCGACTACGCCAACACCATCCGCTTCATCGGTAATTCCCAGTTCGACTATAAGGTACACGGTTTTGAAGACCTCCGCCTGAACCTGAACCTGGGTATCGACTGGGCCAAGTCCAACGGCTTCCGCGCCCAGGCCATGAATTCCGAAGCTTCCATCCACAACACCACCGAAAGTGGCGGCGGTTCCCGCGAGAACTACGACTACACCCGCCGGAACACCACCCTGGAGTTCTATGCCGACTACAGCAAGACCCTGGGCAAGCACTTTGTGGACCTGATGGCCGGTTATTCCTGGCAGCACTTCTGGAGCAACAACCACAACCTCAAGTACCGTCTGTCCGACGGGCTGGAAATGGGCAACGGCGAAGGCAAGGGTGAGCTTTACCTCATCTCCTTCTTCGGCCGCGCCAACTACGACTTTGACGGCAGATACCTCATTACTGCAACGATCCGTGCCGACGGTACTTCCCGTTTCCAGAACAACAAATGGGGTATTTTCCCGTCTGTGGCTCTGGGTTGGAACATCAAGAACGAAAGCTTCCTCAAGAACTTCGATCCCATCTCCACCCTCAAGCTCCGTCTGTCCTGGGGTGAAACCGGTCAGCAGGAAGTGGGCGGCTACTACGATACCTTCGCACAGTTCCTGTCCATCAACACTCCCGGTTCCTATTACTTTGTAAACGGTGAGAACTATTCCGCTCCGGTCGTGGCCCTGGGTTACAGCGCCAACCTGAAGTGGGAGACCACCACAACTTACAACGCCGGTATGGACTTCGGTTTCATCAATGACCGCCTCACCGCCAGCGTGGATGTGTACAAGCGCGACACCCGCGACATCCTCAACTACATCCCGGTTCCGGGTCTTTCCAACCTTACCAACTACCTGAACACCAACATCGGCTCCATGACCAACATGGGTGTGGAAGTGGATTTGAACAGCGTACTGGTGGAGACCCGCGACGCCAGCTGGACTTTCGGCGTTAACATGGCTTACAACCAGAACAAGGTTACCAAACTCACCGCTTCCGACGACAACGCAACCGGTATCGAGACCGGCGGCATCTCCGGCGGTACCGGTAACAACGTGCAGATGATCCAGGTGAACTATCCCATGCGTACCTTCTACCTGTACCAGCAGGTGTACGACCAGGACGGCAAACCCATCAACGGCGTATATGTGGACCGCAACAACGACGGTCAGATCAATGCCGATGACAAGTACATGGGTCACCATGCCGATGCCGACTTCACCTTCGGCTTCAATACGTCCTTCAACTACAAGAACTGGACGGCAGCCCTCTCCGGTCACGCCTCCATCGGCAACTGGGTATACAACAACGTAGCTTCCGACACTGAAATGCTGGCCGACCTTTGGACCAACCAGTTCGTGAGCAACCGCGTTTCCTCCGCTCCCAAGTCCATGTTCACCCAGGCCCAGTACCTGAGCGACTACTACCTGCAGGACGGTTCCTTCCTCAAGCTGGACAACTTCACCCTGGGTTACACCTTCCCTCATGTCTTCAAAGGCCAGGATCGCGAAGGTACCCTGAACATTTTCGGTACTGTCCAGAATATCGTCACCCTCACCAAGTACACGGGAATCGACCCGGAAGTTTACGGCGGTATCGACGGCACGATGTATCCGCGCCCCAGAACCTACGTGGTGGGTATCAAGTTTAACTTCTAAACTGCGTTACGAAAATGAAAACCATCAAAAATATTCTTGGCATCCTTGCTGCCACTGTAGCAATGACTGCCTGCGTGGGTGATCTGAATGTAACGCCGATCGACCCCAACGCCAACACCGTGGACAAGGTGCTCACCTCCCAGGCAGCCCTTGACTCCTATATTTCCGGTGTGTACCTGGGCTTTGCCACTTCCGGTTACTACGGCCCCAACGGAGGCCCCTCCATTTCCGGTCTGGACGGTGGTGCATCTCAGTACATCCGCGGTCTGTACCACCACGAGGAGCTCACTACTGATGAGAGCCTCTGCGGTTGGAATGACCAGACCATCAAGAACTTCCACTATATGAACTGGACCACGGACGACACCTTCATCTATGCGTTCTATTCCCGCATCCTCATGCAGGTGGCTTCCGCCAACGAGTTCATCCGTGAAGTCAAGAAAGTAGATTTTGACGCCACTACCGTGGACCGTTACATTGACGAGGCCCGCGTCCTGCGCGCCATCGCCTACTACCATGCCCTGGACTGCTTCGGGAACGTTCCGTTTGCCACCGATGAGGACATCGTGGGCGTGAACCCCGAACAGATTTCCCGTGCCGACCTGTTTGCCTGGCTGGAAGGGGAGCTCAAGGACATCATCTCCGCCGGCAAACTGCCTGGAAAGAACAATGTGGTTCCCGGCCACGTGAGCATGGGCGCCGCCAAGTTTCTGCTGGCCAAGCTCTATCTGAACGCCGAGGTGTTCACCGGCACCGCCCGCTGGAACGACTGCGCAACCACCCTCACCAGCCTGATGGGCGACGGCTACAGCCTGCACACCACATCGGCCGGCGTTTACAGCGCCTACCAGGAGCTGTTCCTTGCCGACAACGACAGGTGCACCGACGAGATCATCTTCGCCGTTCAGCAGGACGGTCTCTACACCCAGAGCTACGGTGTGACCAACTACCTCATCTTCGCCTCTACCGGCGGTAAGATGGACCCGGACGTGATGGGTATTTCCTCCGGCTGGGGCGGTCTCAGGATGACCCCCGAGTTCTACAACAAGTTCTCCGACGACGACGCCCGCAAACTCTTCTACACGGAGACCCAGCAGGCCGATATCGACGATGTGGGTGAATTCTCCAACGGTATGGCCTTCATGAAGTTCCGCAACCGCACCAGCACCGGTGGCTATGGCAAGGAACTGGGCTTTGTGGATACCGACTTCCCGCTCATGCGTTATGCCGACGTGCTTCTTATGGCAGCAGAATGCCAGGCCCGTGGCGCTTCCATTGACGGCCTTTCCGCCTTCAATGCCGTGCGTGCCCGTGCCGGACTGGCTCCTGTGAGCAATCTCTCGCTGGACGAGATCCTTGACGAGCGTGCCCGCGAACTCTATCAGGAGTGCTGGCGCCGCAACGACCTCATCCGCTTTGGCAAATTCACTTCCGGATATACCTGGCAGTGGAAGGGCGAGACCAAGGACGGCCGGGATGTGGACAGCTACCGTGTACTGTTCCCGATTCCCGACAGCGACCGCCTTGCCAACTCCAACCTGCAGCAGAATCCCGGTTATTAATAGATGATCTGCCTTATGAAGAAAATATTATCCATCCTTTCTGCAGGACTTCTGGCCATCTTTGCCGTATCCTGCGTCCAGGAGCAGCTGGCCATGTACGACGCCTCCAAGGCATCGGCACCCGTGCTGCAGTCCTTCACGGTGACAGACGATGATGTTACCATAGACTTTACTCCGGGTTCCTTCGGCCAGGACTTCAACCAGAAGATGCCGGTGAACCATTCCGTGATCCTCAAGAGCGTGGACGGCAACGCGGTGGAAACCGTGATTCCTTCCACCGTCAAGGACGGTAAGATTGTCATTTCCGTGACCAACCTGTCCAAGACCCTTATGGGTATGGGCTATGCCGAAGGTCAGGTAGTGTCCCTGGAAATGGCCATCCGCGCTTCCATGCAGGAAGTGGCCCGTGACAACCGCCGGAACGGTTTCACCGAATCGGCCGGTACCATCAGCATTCCCAATTACGAGATCTACATTCCTACGGGTGATCCTTATGGCCGTTACACCGAAAAGAGCCCTTGGGGCCTGGTAGGTTCCTTCAACGACTGGGGCGGCAGCCCGGATGTGGAGATGTGGACCAACGGTACCCTCCACGTGGTGAAGGGCGTCACGCTGGAAGCCGGCACGGAAGTGAAATTCCGCAAGGATTCCTCCTGGGATGTTAACCTTGGTTACGCCGACGGCGTCAGCTCCTACACCCTTGGTGAAGAATTCGCCCTCGCTCCCGGTGGCGCAAACATCGTGATTGCCGAAACCGGCCGCTACGACATGATTATTGACGTGGAAGGCCAGACCTGTAAGATCATTGAATCCGTAGCCGGACAGGAAGACCCGTACGCCGCCTACAAGGAAGTAAGTCCTTGGAGCGTAATCGGTTCCTTCAACAGCTGGGGCGGTGATGTGGAGATGGTGACCAACGGCACCCTGCACGTGTGCAAGAACATCACCTTCGCCGCCGGTGACGAATTCAAGTTCCGCAAGGACGCCGACTGGGGCACCAACTTCGGTTATGCCGATGGCGTTAGCTCCTACACCCTTGGTGAAGAATTCTCCGTGGGTCAGGACGGTGCCAACATCGTGATTGCCGAATCCGGCGCTTACGACCTCTTCCTGGATCCCGCCAACGCTACGGCCAAGATCATCAAGACCCAGGCCGTCACCATTGATCCGTACGCCTCCTACAAGGAAACCAGCCCCTGGAGCGTTATCGGCTCCTTCAACAGCTGGGGCGGCGATGTGGAAATGGTCACCAACGGTACCCTGCATGTTGCCAAGGCCGTCGCTTTCACCGCCGGCACCGAGTGGAAATTCCGCAAGGACGCCGACTGGGCCGTGAACTTCGGTTATGCCGATGGCGTGAGCTCATACACCCTGGGTGAGGAATTCGCCCTGGGCCAGGACGGTGCCAACATCGTCATTGCCGAAGACGGCGTTTACGACCTCATCCTGGATCCGGAGAACGCTACCGGTAAGATCATCGCCTCCGTGGCCGTTGACCAGCCCGAACCTCCGGCACCCGAGGATAAGCCTAAGATGTGGTCCCTGATCGGCACCCTCAACGGTACCGGCTGGGATACCGACTTCGACATGACCAACACCAGCGGCGATGTCTGGATGATCCGCAGCGTCAAGGTGACTGCCTCCGACGAGTTCAAGATCCGCGCCGACCATGACTGGGCCAAGAGCGTGGGCGGTCCCGAGGAGAACTCCACCAGCACCATCGATCCCACCAACCCTTACGGTGTCTACAAGCCCGAACTGGGTAAGGCTTTCGAGGCCAAGGACAAGAACATCCAGATTGGCAAGGACGGCCTGTTTGACGTTACCTTCGACTACGCCGCCAAGACCATCCTCATTGAGGAGCACGTGTCTGTTTACTCCCTCATCGGCATGATCAACGGTACCGAATGGAATACCGACTTTGCCATGAGCGAAAAGAACGGCGTGTGGACCAGCGAAGTGGTTAAGATCAACGGTGGCTTCAAGATCCGTTACGACTACTCCTGGGACGATGAGAACACCTTTGGCGCCGATGCCGGTTTTGAGCCTCAGCTGGGCGTTCCGTTCACCGCAACGCAGCCCGGTTCCGACATCAAGCTGGCCGAAGGCAGCTATAAGGTACAGTTCACTCCTGCCACCAAGGAAGTGGTGATCAACGCCGTTAACTTCCCCGAGCACCTGTACATGATCGGCGCCGAATTCGGCGGATGGGACTGGAATTCCGACGGTGTAGTGGAAATGGTTCCCGTAGTGTATCAGCCCGACTGGGGCGACGGCTGCAACAAGTCCGAGGCCCAGTTCTGGACGGTTCGCTACTTCACCGCCAATGAAGGCTTCAAGTTCTGCAGCCAGCGTGCCTGGAACGGCGACTTCTGGGGTCTGGACACCAACGAAGGCTTTGTGGAGAGCGGCGGCAACTGCACCGTGACCGAAAGCGGCTTCTATCTGGTACATGTGGACCTCAAGCGCAGCATCGTGCACGTGGAGCCCGCCCGTGTCTTTGGTATCGGCCCCTGCTTCGGTGGTTATGAAACTGCTATGGACGCTGCCCTCTTCAAGGCCGACGGCAAGCAGCTCAAGGCTACCGTACAGACCGGTGGTGAACTCCGCATGTATGTGGAATCCGCCATTGCCAATTCCGACTGGTGGACCCGTGAGTTCATCATCCTGGACGGCAAGATCGACTACCGTGGCGACGACGAAGGCCAGGGAGACCAGGCCCGCGTGAACGTACTGCAGAACCAGGTGGTTGTGCTGGACTTCAACGCCGGTACCGGTGAAATCCTGGGTGAAGGCCAGGAGCCCGAACCCACCGGCTTCGGCGACTACATCTACGCCATCGGCGGTGACACCGGCTGGAGCGCCTGCTATCCGCTCAGAAGCAGCGTGGAAGGCGGTGTTAACACCGGAAAGTACAAAGGCTTCGGCTATCTGAGCCAGGAGTTCAAGTTCAAGCCCAACGAGAACGACTGGAACGGTGACTGGGAGTTCGACAGCGAAGGCAAGATTGCCGACAACGGCGGCGCCAACTGCCCGGCTCCGGAAGCCTCCTACTACATGATTGAGGTGGACCTGAACGAGATGAGCTACAAGCTTACGCCCGTCACCACCATCGGCATTGTGGGTCCTGCCCAGGCCGGTGGCTGGGATGCCGATACGGATATGACCTACAACGCCGAGAGCGGCGCCTGGGAGGCCACCGTGGCACTCTCCGCCGGAGAGATGAAGTTCCGGGCCAATGACGACTGGGGCATCAACTGGGGCGGTGCTCTGGATGCCCTCACCCAGGGCGGCAATAATATCGCAGTAGAGGCCGGCACCTACGCCATCAAGCTCTTTGCCTGGTGCGACGGCAAGGCCTATGCTACCATGACCGCTCAGTAATGTTCTTTCGGACGGGAGCCCCTGACCGGACTCCCGTCTGCCAATTAATAACGCGCCATGAAAAGATTCCTTTATATGGCTCTGTCGGCGGTACTCCTGTTCACCGCCTGCAAAGAGGAGCCCACGGTCCAGGAAGAAGAACTGAACTTCTCCGTCACACCTTCCAGCCTTTCCTTCAAGGCCGAGGATTCTTCGTCCAAGCTCATTACCATTACCACCAACGGCAACTGGACAGCCTCGCCGGCGGCGGACTGGCTCCATCTGGACAAGAACTCCGGTTCCGGCAACGGCGCCGTCACGGTGACGGTATCGGCCAATGCGGAAGAGGTGGTCCGTTCGGCCAATATCCTTTTAATAGGGAACAAGGAGGGATCCAAGGAGCAGCAGTTCTCCGTGAGCGTGACCCAGGAAGAATCCGGAAACCACACCCTGGTGCCTTCCCCGGCTGCCTTCGACGGGAACAAGCGCGCTTCCACCACCTACCAGCTGCTGGTGTACTCCTTTGCCGACAGCAACGGAGACGGGGTGGGGGATTTCAACGGCATCGCCTCCAAGCTGGACTATCTGGACGGGCTGGGTGTAACGGGCCTTTGGCTGAGTCCCATTCATCCTTCAGACTCCTACCACGGCTACGACGTTACGGATTATTATGCCGTAAATCCGAAGTTCGGCACGGAGGAAGACTTCAAAAACCTGGTGAAAAAGGCGCACGAGAAGGGAATCCAGATCTATATCGACTATGTGCTTAACCATTCCGGAAAGGGAAACGAGTGGTTCCAGCAGGCTCTCGCGG
>JAIKYL010000047.1 GCA_024683255.1 Bacteroidales bacterium
ATCCGTAAGGATGGCCGAATTGTGCAGGAGGATCCAGAGCGTCTTTCCATCGGCCTCCTTGCCCATTTCGTAGGCGCAGGGATCCGGCTGGGAATAAGCGCGTACCGGCTCATAGGTGGATGCGCCGAAGATGAGCGTGGCCTGCGGATGGCGCTGCAGGAAGGCCTGGAAACGGAGGGACGTCTCGTGCCGGCCCACTTCATTGGTATAGACCCGGGAGGTGAAGGTTTCCGGCGCCAGAACCAGCGTGGGTTCAGCGGAAGACCAGTCGGCCTGTTCCAGAAGGTCCAGGAAACGATTATCCTGCTCCTCCCGCGAAAGGGACTGGAATTTCTCGTAAGGGTCGTAATTGGGCTGGCCGATAACCACCTTCAGCTCCTGGCCGGAAGTCTCATAAGAGATGCACCAGGACCAGACCATCGGCCCGAAAAGGGCCACGAAAGCACCAGCGAAGGCAGCCAGGCGGGCTTTCCCGTTCCAGCGGGCCATGCGGCCGTCGGAGAGGGTTACCATAAGGCCGAAGAGGGAGAGGTTGCTGAGCCAAACCCAGAGGGAACCACCCAGATGGCCGGTTACGGAGTACCATTGGATGAGCGAAGTGGTATCGGCAAAAGCGTTGCCCAACACCAGCCAGGGCCAGGAAATCTCCGCCACCGTAAGGTAATACTTTTCCCATGCAAGCCAGGCGGAGGCCAAAAAGATATACGGCAGTGCCCCGCCCAGACGGCGTTTCACCCAGCGGAAGGTCCCGAATACCAGCGACATCTGCAGGGCATTGGCCAAGATGGCAAAGACGGCGCCACCCACCGTGGCCTCCCCCACCCACCAGGTGGTAACGGCGTTCCAGAGCACGAAGGTGCCGTAATGCCACCACCAGAAGTGCTTCCTGCCCTCTTCGGCCGCCAGCCGCTCCATGATAAGGAGTGGTAAAAGGCCGATGAGCGCAGTCCAGCCCATGTGCGGCACCAGCCACGGCAGGCTCATCAGTACCACAAAGGCCAGCGAAAGGGCCGGGAATATAAGGGATGTCTTTCTCACAAAAACAAAGATATGAATTATTTTTCGTAACTTCGCAGAATACAAAACGATTCTGGAAGTATGGCACTCAAAGACAGATGGATTCTCAAGAATATCCTGGCAGCGGTGATTCTCCTGGTGGTTCTGGTGGTGTTGGCCTCCATCGGCCTCAATGTGATTACCCGGCACGGGAAAACCGTCATTGCCCCGGATTTCACCAATCTCACCGTGGCAGAAGCGGAAAAGCTGGCCGCAGAGAGCCACGTGGGCGTGAAGGTGGTGGACTCCGTCTTTGTACGCAGGCTGGGTGCGGGCGTGGTATACCGCCAGCAGCCCAAGGCCGGCTCCACCGTAAAGAAAGGCCGCAGCATCTTTCTCACCATCAACTCCATAGTCCCCCGCAAAGTGGTTATGCCCAATCTGTACGGCTATTCCGTCATCGAGGCGCGGGCCGAACTCCAGAACCGGGGCCTGGACCTGGGAAAACTCAATTACATTAAGGATATCGCCACCAACAACGTGCTGGGACAAACCCTGAACGGCCGGGAAGTGAAGGCCGGAGACCTGGTGGTGAGCGGTTCCTCCATAGACCTCACCGTGGGCCTGGGCAATGAAGAGAGCACCACGGTGGTGCCCCGCCTCATCGGCATGAAGTATGTGCGGGCCGTAGATGCCCTGCACGACCGCTATCTGAACGTTGGCCGCGTGCGCTTTGACGAAGGCATCCAGTCTTATACCGATTCCGTGAACGCCGTGGTGTACCGGCAGGATGCCCTGGGCGCCTCCAAGACCCTGGGCACCGCCATCAACATCTACCTCACCCTGGACACCACAAAGCTTCCTGCCCAATGATCCTACCGGACCGTGCCACGAAGGACTTCCCAGCCGCTCTGCAGAGCGGCCGGCCGGAGGCCGCGGGGGATAATAGGGGGCAGAGCCCCCTCAAAGAAGTAGGTGGGGAGGATGGTGGGTCAGAGGAGATTGCCGGTCAAGCCGGCAATGACAAAATGTTCGATGTCGACGTCATGCCCGACACCGATCGGGCATCTTCAGACGAGATGTTTGAGCATTTTCGTCTTGTCGCCGACCGGGGGCAGGAGCCTGTGCGTATAGACAAGTTCATTGCCTCGCACCAGGAGGACACCTCCCGGAGCCGGGTGCAGCAGGCCATCAAGATGGGCTATGTGCTGGTGAACGATGTTCCCGTAAAGGCCAACTATGTGGTTCGTCCGTGCGACGTAGTCAAGTTCGTGATGCCCTACGAGCGCCGCGGGCTGGAGATTCTCCCGGAAGACATTCCCCTGGATATTGTCTATGAAGACGAAGACGTGCTGGTGGTGTACAAGCCCGCCGGCATGGTGGTGCACCCCGGACACGGCAACTACAACGGCACGCTGGTGAACGCCCTCGCCTTCCATCTGGGCCTCAAGCAGGAGGCCGATGCCGAAGACGAAAGGATGGGTGTGTTGGTGCACCGGATTGACAAGGATACCTCCGGCCTTCTGGTGGTGGCCAAGAATCCCCCGGCCCAGCTGAACCTGGCCGACCAGTTCTTCGTCCATTCCATAGACCGCATCTACACGGCCGTGGTCTGGGGCAACCTGGCCCAGGACGAAGGCACCATCGAGGGGACCATCGGCCGGGATCCCAACGACCGCCTGCGCTTCAAGGTCTATGACGATCCGGAGAAAGGCAAATGGGCCGTTACGCACTGGAAGGTGCTGGAGCGCTACGGTTTCATTACCGTGGTGGAATGCCGCTTGGAAACCGGCCGTACCCACCAGATCCGCGTGCACATGGCCTCTATCGGCCATCCCCTTTTCAATGACGAGCGGTATGGCGGTTCCGAAATCCGTCAGGGCACCATCTACGCCAAGTATCGGCAGTTTATCCAGAACTGCTTTGCCCTGTGCCCCCGGCAGGCCCTGCACGCCAGGACCCTGGGCTTCACCCATCCCCGCACCGGTGAGCGGCTCTTTTTCGAAGTCCCCGTTCCGGCCGACATGTCCGCCCTCATAGAGAAATGGCGGAATTATACGCAGAACCTATAATCCTGATTTCCAGCTGATTAACAAAAGCTCCCTGTGACCGGAATCACAGGGAGCACATTCTAACTGGTTATTTATCAAGCATTTCGCTCTATTACATGGGACGGAATCCGCCGCCACCCATGCCGCCGCCGAAGCCGCCACGGCCACCGCCAAAGCCACCGCCTCTGCCGCCACGGCCACCGCCCATGCCGCCGAACATTCCACGGCCGCCACCGAAGGTACCGAAGCGCCAGGAGAAGTTGAGCATGATGTACCGGCCCAAACGGGTGCGGTTGTTGGTTTCCTGGTAGTAGTTGTCCGTGATGGTCACATTCTGTGCACGGGACTGTCCCAGGATATCATAGGCTGCCAGGGAAATGGTTGCCTGGCCCCGGAAGATGGTCTTGGAGATGGAGGCGTTCCAGATGAATTCGGAAGGCTGTTCCGTGGTATAACCCCTGTACCAGCGGTAGTTGGCATCCGTGTTGATGCTGAGACCGGTATCGCCCACCGTCCACATGAAGGAACCGTTCACGGCGTTGTTCCAGGTAGCGGCCACGGCATTCTGCACGGTGTACCAGGGCTTGCGCACATTGGTACGGAAACCTACGCGCACCTCAATGTCATCGGAACGGTAAGTACCCGTGAAGTTCTCCATGAGGGTGAGGGAGCGGGTTTCGTTGGCCAGGAAGTCCTTGCCCCACTGGTCCTTATTGGTCACGAAATAGAAGTCGTGGAAACGCTCGTAGTCAAAGTTGCCGTCGGCCAGGAAGAAACCTGTCATATCCAGATTTCCGTTTCCAATGTAGCTGCTGGTCATGCTGTAGTTGGCATTGATCATATTGGAAATGGAGAAGTTGGACTTGGCGATGGGGGCGTTGATCATAATGGAACCGCCGCCGTTGAAGGTGTTCTTGCCGTTCACCGGGAAGGAATACTGGACACCGCCTTCGTCATACCAGTTGGCGTTGGAAATGGGGTTCTGGTTCATGCCGCCGTTGAGGTTGAAGCGGGCGGTGAAGAAGGTGGCCCTGTTGGAATATTCCAGTTCCACACGCATGTTGTGGTTGAAGTACGGAGTGAGGTACGGGTTACCCAGCGTCAGGGACAGCTTGTTGGTGTTGTCCATCGTGGGGTTCAACTGGCTCACGGAAGGCTGACCGCTGCGGCCGTTGTAATTCACGCGGATGTTGGCGTTCTCGTTGAAGTCGTACTGCAGCATGGCGCGGGGAGCGAAGTTCCAGATGGTACCCGGATCGTATTCCTTGCCGTTGGTGAGGTTGTACTGACGGGTGGGGATGGCCTGTGCACCCAGCTGGGCACGGATCCAGTCTTCCTGATACATGAAAGCAAGGCCGATGGTCTGGTTGAGGTTCTTGCTGACCACGTTGTTGCTGTACAAATCATTCAGCTTCTCGTCGGCAGGATTGTAGACCATGATAGCATCAATGTCCCTGATTGCGCCGGGCCAGGCAGGTGAAGTGTATGTGCCACTGTCATAGGCCTTCTTGTCCGTGAGGGAGTTGCTCCAGTTAATCTGATACCGTCCTTCCACATAGAAGTTGTTGCCCAGCGGTTCCGTGTACACCAGGCTGGCCCCCAGGGTCTGGCTCTTCTGTACCTGGTCAATCCGTTGGTTCACCGGGTCGGAATTCACTTTACCCATTATATAGGTGTTGGTGAGGGACTGGTTGTAACCGTCCATACGGTTGTCGCGGATATTCCAGTTGAAGTTGAGGGAGAGGGTACGTCCCGGCATGCCCAGGCGCTGACGCAGGATACCGCGGCCGCTGAAGGTGAGGTTCTTGTTCACACCACTGTTGAGCGTCCAGTTCCTGTTGGTCTGGTTCTCGTCGCTGATCTCGTTCCGCCAGGTATCGGAAATGGAACGCTGCATGTAATCTCCACCGCCGAAGTTGAGTTGCGGCTGAATCATGAGGGAGGTGTTGTCCGAGAACTTGTGGTCCAGACGCATGGAGATGGAATGGCCCCAGGTATTCTGGTCGTTGTCACTGTTGGAGTTGGAAATGAGGGTATTGCCCTGGGCCACATAAGTCTCCTTATAGGAATCGGAGACGGAATTGTTCATGGAACCCTGGTACTGGTAGGGAACGGCCAGTTCCATATTGCCGTCGAACAGATCCATGGAAGCGTTGGCACCCAGCATCCAGGACGTGGTGATGCCACCACCGCCGAAGCCGCCCATGCCGCCGCCACCCATCATGCCGCCGCCCATGCCTCCCATCATACCGCCCATCATGCCGCCGGAGAAGTTGTTGAAGCCCACGCCACGGGGGCCGTTGCCGGCATTGGCCAGAACGGAGAGCTGGCTGTTATCGGTGAATCGGCCCACCATTCCGTTGGCCTGGAAACGCCAGTCGTTAAGGGAGTTATATTCGGACGGGACATCATGGCCACCACCGGCCACCAGGTTGCCGAAGATACCGTTCATCATCCCCTGCTGAACAGTAAGGTCGATGATGGTTTCCTCGTTGCCGTCGTCGATACCGGTGAATTCGGCCTGCTCACTCTTCTTCTTGATCACCTTCACCTTCTCCACCAGCTTGGCGGGGAGGTTGGAGGTAGCCACCTGCGGGTCGTCCAGGAAGAAGGTCTTGCCGTCGATGGTGATGCGGGAGATGGTCTCACCGTTGGAGGTGATGGTACCGTCGTCGCCCACCTCGATGCCGGGGAGCTTGCGGAGCAGGTCCACCAGCATATTGTCGTCCGTAATCTTATAGGACGATGCGTTATATTCTACCGTATCTTTCTTAATGATAATGGGGTTGCCCGTGGCGGAGACGGAAGCGGCGTCCAGCTCCTCCTGATTCAGCTCCATTTTGATGGTACCCAGGTTCACGTCCTTCTCTTCTACAGTAAATTCCTGCGTATAAGGAAGATAGCCAAGGAGTTCGGCCTTAAGGACATACTTGCCTTTACGAACCTTCTCAAGGGTTACATTACCTTCGGCGTCACTCAGGGAGTACTTGGCCGATCCCCTTTCCGGGGTAATGGAAACCGTGGCGAAACCCACCGCCTCTCCGGTGATGGAGTCTGCCAGTTTCATGGTAACCTTGTAATTCTGGGCACTCAGTGCCAGGGCTGCAAACAGGCCGATAACGGCCAGGAAGATTTTTCTTACCATAAGTATCAATACCAAATCACGATGTTTTAGACGTATCGCTCTGGTAAAAGTTTAATAATATTTGTAAATATTTCGGAATTATTTTATCCGGTCCGGATTATCTTTCACGAACTGCTCCCATCCGGCCTTTCCCTTCACGGAAGCGAGCGGACTGGAAGTCTGGTAATGGTGGCAGAGGGCTATGGCCAGGGCATCCGTGGCGTCCAGGTGTTTGGACTCCAGAGAGACGTTCAGGGTCTTTTCCAGCATGAGCTGCACCTGCTCCTTGGAGGCGGCGCCGTTGCCCACGATGGCCTCCTTGGCCTTGCGGGGCGCATATTCCGTCACGGACTGCACGCCGTATTCCAGGGCGGCGATGATGGCGGCTCCCTGCGCCCGGCCCAGCTTGAGGACCACCTGCGCATTCTTCCCGTAGAAGGGGCTCTCGATGGCCAGTTCCGTGGGATGGTAGGATTTGCAGACTTCTGAGATGCAGTCGTAAATGGCGCGGAGCTTGGTGTAGGCATCGGCCTCTTTCCTGAGGTCCAGCACGCCCATGTCCACGTACTCCGGCTTTTTCCCGGATACACGGATGACCCCGAATCCCAGCAGCTGGGTTCCGGGGTCAATTCCAAGTATGATCTTATCCTTAGTCAATGCGGTCGAAGCCGGTGTAAGGACGGAGGCATTCGGGAATCTCAATGTACCCGTCCTTCTGGTTGTCTTCCAACAGGGCTGCCACCACACGCGGAAGGGCCAGCGAACTGCCGTTCAGGGTGTGGGCCAATTGCATCTTTCCGTCCTCGTCCTTGTAACGGCACTTGAGGCGGTTGGCCTGGTAGCTCTCGAAATTGGAAACGGAGGAAATCTCCAGCCAGCGGCCCTGCGCTGCGCTCCAAAGCTCGAAGTCGTAGGTAATGGCCGATGTAAAGCTCATGTCACCGCCGCAGAGACGGAGGATGCGGTAGCGGAGTCCCAGTTCGTTCACCAGGCTCTCCACATGGGCCACCATCTCGTCCAGGGCTGCATAGCTGTTCTCCGGCTTCTCCACCCGCACGATCTCCACCTTGTCGAACTGGTGCAGGCGGTTAAGGCCGCGCACGTCCTTGCCGTAGGAACCGGCTTCCCGGCGGAAGCAGGGCGTATAGGCCGTGAGCTTCTGCGGGAACTGATCGGCCGAGAGGATCACGTCGCGGAAAATGTTGGTCACAGGGACTTCCGCCGTGGGAACCATGTAGAAATCGTCCAGGTTGGCGTGGTACATCTGGCCTTCCTTGTCCGGCAGCTGGCCGGTACCGAAGCCCGATGCAGCGTTCACCATCACAGGCGGCTCCACTTCCTTGTAGCCGGCCGCAGTGTTGCGGTCCAGGAAGTAGTTGATGAGGGCGCGCTGAAGCTTGGCACCCTTACCCTTATACACGGGGAAACCTGCGCCGGTGATCTTCACGCCCAGGTCGAAATCAATGATATCGTACTTTTTGGCCAGTTCCCAGTGCGGGAGGGCGTTCTCCGGAAGCTTGGGTTCCTCGCCGCCCATCTTCACCACCAGGTTGTCCTCCGCACCCTTACCTTCCGGGACAATGTCGCACGGAATGTTGGGGAGCAGGACCAGTTGGTTCTGAAGTTCTTCAATGGTGGCATCGGCCTCCTTGAGGAGGGCATTGGAGCGTTCCTTGAGGGTGGCCACTTCGGCCTTGGCGGCTTCCGCTTCGGCCTTCTTGCCTTCTTTCATGAGCTGGCCGATGGCGGCTGCAGCCTTCTTCTGCTGGCCCAGGAGGGCATCACTCTCCGTCTGGAGGGCTTTGCGCTTGTCATCCAGGGCGATAACCTTTTCGACGATTTCCTTTGCGTCGAAGTTTTTAACGGCAAGTCTCCGGATTACAAAATCCGGAGACTCGCGTAAAAGTTTTAATGTAAGCATGTCTTAGTTCTCAAAAGGAAGAACAGAAACATAAGACTTGTTTTCACGCTTGCGGGTGAACTTCACAGTGCCGTCGATAAGAGCGTAGAGGGTGTGATCTTTACCCATACCTACATTCAGACCCGGGTTGTGAGCGGTACCCCTCTGGCGTACGATGATGTTACCGGCCTTTACGACTTCTTCGCCGAACTTCTTGATACCAAGCCGCTTGGAATGCGACTCACGACCGTTCTTGGAACTGGATTGACCTTTCTTGTGTGCCATAATCTTTCAGTCTTTAAAAGTTAAGCGATAGCGTCGATGTGGATCTTGGTGAGCTTCTGGCGATGGCCGTTGAGCGTCTGGAATCCCTTGCGACGGATTTTCTTGAATACAAGCACCTTCTTGGCTTTGGCATCGTCGTCCACGACGGTGGCCTTTACCATAGCGCCTTCTACATACGGAGTACCAACGGTAACGGAACCCTCATTGTCCACGAGGAGGACCTTGTTGAACTCTACAGCTTCTCCGTTCTTGGCCTGGAGCCTGTTCACGAAGATGTCCATTCCAGCTTCTACCTTAAACTGCTGGCTTGCAATGTCTACAATAGCGTACATGCTATAAAAACTTATTAAAAGTTTTGGGCCGTAAGCGCCTGCCCCTACTGGCAGGTCTTCTGGAGCTTAGCGGTCATCTCAAAATTTGGGACTGCAAAGATACGGATTTTTTATTAATCTGCAAGCATTTCCAAAAACTTTTGCATGCCTTTGGTGGCCACATCCTGGATCATGGTGACACGGGCGTCCGAAATGGGCACGGGCTTGGGGTCAATTACGTAGATGGGCGTGTTGATGGAGGCGTAGCGATACAGTCCGGCGGCGGGATACACCTGCAGGGAGGTGCCCACAATCAGGAGGATATCGGCCTTCTCCACCAGGTTGATGGCCTTTTCTATGTTGGGCACGGCCTCACCGAAGAAGACAATGTGCGGACGGAGCTGGCTGCCGTTCGGGGCAAGGTCGCCCAGGTTGACCGGCTCGTATCCGACATCGATCACTTCCTTTTCCGAATATGTACGGTCATATACCCCGTCCTCAGGGCGGACCTTGGTGGCCTCCCCGTGAAGGTGGAGAACCCTGGTACTGCCTGCACGCTCGTGGAGGTTGTCCACGTTCTGAGTGATGACCGTGACATCGTAATCCTTCTCCAAACCGGCGATGGCCAGATGGGCTGCGTTCGGCTTCACTTCCGAAAGCTGCTTGCGGAGTTGGTTGTAGAAGCTCAGGACAAGCTTCCGGTTGCGGTACCATCCTTCTATCGACGCGACTTCCTGGGGATCATATTCGCCCCACAAGCCACCAGAGCCACGGAATGTGCTGAGTCCGCTCTCAGCGCTCACACCGGCTCCGGTAAGGACAGCTATTTTCTTCTTTGACATTTAGTTCCGTTTAAAATATGTATTCTTAAGCCAGTATTCGAACAGGGGGTCGAAGATCACCGGGCGCTCGTCATCCCCGAGGAAAGTCAGGATCTCCTTCTTCATCAAGGCGTCCTTGAGCCTCCTGACGTTGGCAGAAGAGTTCAAGGAATATTTCCGGATCACCTCCGCCGTGCTGAACTTCGTATATCCATCGATGATAGCCTTCAGCAGGTTCACCTGGAATGTCGTCAAGTCATTCATCGTAGCGACGAAACGTCCCCTATGGATAGAAAGTATGGTCTCCAGGGCCTCCAGCAGCACCGGTTCCATGATATATCCCTTCGAGAGGGAGTCACAAATCGAAGTGAAGTGATTGATGTAGTACAGGTTGCACTTGAACAACCGGCACGCACCGCTGATCAGGTCCCTGTCGATGACCTTGCCGCTTGCCAGGAAACCCTTGATGATATGCTCTACGATCTCCCTTTCATCCACCTTGCTCAATTTGAGCCGTTCCACCCTGCGGTAGAAGAAGTGACGCTTGACGAATATATCCTGCATCGCATTATACTGCGACCCGAGGAATATGTAGGAGAAGGACTTGATGCCGGATACCCGCATCTCATCCATCACCTCCTCCATCATCTTGAACAACTTCTCGCCGTCATCGGCCAGGTCCAGGTTCTGGAACTCGTCGATGATCATGAACATCTTCTCGCCGGTTTCGCTTGAGATCAGGTAAGGCAGCCTGAGGACTGCCTTGAAATCGGCATCATCAAGGTCCCAGTTGGTGGACAAAATGGTGTCGGAACTGGAGAAAGCACTCCGGTCGAAAACGAAATGTGTCCCGGAAAGGTATTTGGCGACGACCTGGGAATACTCGTCAGGAGTGGAAGCAACGAGCCGGATGACGGCGGCTCCGAGGCGCTTGATGAATACTTCCCCGTTACGGATGTCAAGGGCGGTGATATCACCTGTCGTGAATCGTACACCGGAAACCCTGAGCCTCGTCAGGACCTGGTGGACTATGGATTTCTTGCCGGTCCCGTAAGGTTCCCATATTACCACGTTTTCGTTCTGGGTCAGCAGGTTGCCAAGGATCGTACAGTCTTCCTTGCGGCCTATGAAACGCTGGCCTGTCACATACTTGTTGTACAAAAACGGGCTGTCCATCGAAATAACATTTTTGTTTTGACAAAATTAAGAATTTTTTCATATCTTTGCACCCGCTTTGAGAAAAAGGAGG
>JAIKYL010000086.1 GCA_024683255.1 Bacteroidales bacterium
TAACGACATCCAGCAGATCCACCAGCTGGAAACCTTTATGGAGACCATAGCCACGGACATGAACCTGGACCCGGCTTTGGCATTAAACTTGAATTTGGCGCTGGAGGAAGCGGTTACCAACGTCATTTCCTATGCGTATCCCAAGGGAACGGACGGTCTGGTGGAAATAGATGCCGTCCTGCAGGAGAAGTCCCTGGAATTCATCTTGACGGACAGCGGTACCCCCTTCGACCCCACGGCCCGTCCGGACGCAGATATAACCCTGTCCGTGGAAGAGCGTCCCATCGGCGGTCTGGGCATCTATCTGGTGCGCCAGATCATGGATGAGATACACTACTCCCGGGTGGACGGAAAAAACAGATTATCACTTATTAAAAAACTATGAATATTTTAATTGAAAAAGAAAATGGAATGGTGACAGCCAAGCTGGAAGGCAGGCTGGATACTCCGGCCTCCCTGGAGGTGGCCCCTCAGATGGAGTCCCTTCAGGCCGATGCCGACGGAACCATTGTATTGGACTGTGAAAAACTGGAATACATCTCCAGTTCCGGTCTCCGCCTCTTCCTTTCCCTGCGCAAAGCGGCGGTAAACAAAGGCGGAAACGTGATTGTCCGGGGGATTTCCAACGAAATCCGCCAGGTCTTCATCATGACCGGTTTCCTTAATTTGTTCCAGATTGAGGATTAATGCTGTCCATTAACCTGTTGTCGGACAACCTGCTGCTGCTGGCCTCCATCCTGGTGTTCTTTGCCATAATGACCACCAAGATCGGAGCGCGCTTCGGCGTTCCGTCCCTGCTGCTGTTCCTTATCCTGGGAATGGTGGCCGGGGAAGACGGCCTGGGTGTCAGATTTCAGGACTATGAACTGGCCGAATCCCTGGGCCACTTTGCCATGACCATCATCCTGTTCTCCGGTGGTCTGCAAACTTCCATGGGGGAAACCCGGCCGGTTCTCAAGCAGGGCATTATCCTATCCTCGCTGGGTGTCTTGCTCACATCCCTGCTCACAGGCTGGTTCATCTACCTGGTGGCCGGAGAAGCCGTGGGCGCACTGGGCAGCTCCATCCTGGGCTGTTTCCTGGTGGCCGTCATCATGGCTTCTACGGATTCCGCCTCGGTTTTCGGCCTGTTGCACGGGAAACGCCTGCACCTCAGGCACGACCTGGCTCCCCTGCTGGAGCTGGAGTCCGGCAGCAACGACCCTATGGCCTATGCCCTCACCATCATCATCACGGGCGTGTTCCTCTCCAAAGGGGAAGCGGATGCTTCTTTGGGCCTGCTCTCCCTCCGGGGCAGCCTGGTGTTCCTGGTGCAGACGGCTATCGGTTTCTTGGTGGGCCTGCTGGCGGGTAAACTCACCGTATGGATTATCAAAAAGGTGAAGCTGCCCGGGTCGTCGCTGTATTCCATCCTGGTGCTCAGTTCGGCTTTCTTTGCCAGCGGCCTGGCATCCATCGTGTTCGGAAACGGCCTGCTGGCCCTGTACGTGGCTGCCATCATCATCGGCAACCAGGCACCCATTCCGGGCAAGAAAGACGTCCTTAAGTTCTTTGACGGCATGACGTGGCTCATGCAGCTGCTCATGTTCCTGGTGCTAGGTCTGCTGGCCCGGCCTTCCCAGATGCCGCCCATGATTGTCCCGGCCCTGCTGGTGGGCCTGTTCCTCATTTTCGTGGCCCGTCCGGTGAGCGTCCTCGTGAGTCTGCTTCCTTTCCGTAAGATGCCGTTCAAGGCCAAGCTTTTCACTTCCTGGGTGGGTTTGAAAGGCGCCGGCCCCATCCTGTTCGCCCTGTATCCGGTGGTGAAGGAGGTGGATGGCGCTTCCGGCATCTTCAATATGGTGTTCCTTATCTCGCTGCTGTCGCTGCTCGTCCAGGGAATGACGCTGGCCCCGGTTGCCAAGTGGCTGGGACTCAGTTATGAGGAAGATCCGCCGGTGGAATCCTTCGGCCTGGAACTGCCGGAAGAGATGGGTATGCTCCGGGACCATACGGTAACGGAAGAGGACCTGGCGGGCGGCAAGACTGTCCGGAATCTGTCTTTCCCGCACGGCATCCGCCTGCTGATGGTAAAACGGGAAGAGAAATTCCTGGTGCCCCACGGCAGCATGGAGTTATTCCCGGGAGACCACCTGATGATTATCATAGGCGATACAGACGACTAAATTATCCCCTTTATGGCAAACATGCCCCTTAACACAGAACTGCTGGACCGCGCCATTGTCTTTGCCGTACAGGCCCACGCCGGTACGGAGCGCCGCGGCAAAGGTTTTCCCTACATTGTACATCCCATGGAGGCCATGGCCATAGTGTCCACCATGACGGCCGATCAGGAATTGCTGGCGGCAGCTGCCCTGCACGATACGGTGGAGGACACGGACGTAACCGTGGAGGAACTCCGGGCCCAATTCGGCGACAGAATCGCCTCCCTGGTGGCTCAGGAAAGCGATCAGATGCCGGCAGGTGTTTCAGAGGAAGAAAGTTGGCGCGCCCGCAAACAGGCCGGAATTGACCGCCTGGCCTCAGTTTCCCGCGAAGTGAAAATGGTAACTCTGGGAGATAAGCTCTCCAACATGCGCGCCATTGCCCGGGACTATGCCGAAAAGGGGGACGAACTCTGGAACCTCTTCCATTCCAAAGACCCCAAGGAACACGCCTGGCGCTACCGCAGCCTGGCCGCCGCCCTCTCCGAGCTCCAAGACACCGCCGCCTACCAGGAATTCGTCTCCCTCATAGACCAGGTCTTTGGGAAGTGATTAGAGAAAGATTGGCTCAACCCTTGCGAATTGATAAAAAAGTGGTATCTTTGCAGTCCCGTCGGTTTTTGACGGGTGTTTCGGACAATGATCCCGGAGGGGTGGGTGAGTGGCTGAAACCAGCAGTTTGCTAAACTGCCGTACGGGTTATTCTGTACCACGAGTTCGAATCTCGTCCCCTCCGCTTCAAAGGACTGTCGCAGCTGCGACAGTCCTTTTCGCTTCGGAGACAATATGGATATAATTAGAATGCAAGTTCTTGACCGGCGGGGGATTTAATGGAAAAGTGTATGTCCATGAAACATTTTCTTATTGTAAGCGTAATGCTTCTTCTGTCCGTCTGTTCCTGCCAGAAGCAGCAATTCCCTCCTGTCCAATTTCTTTATGCCGGGAAACAAGAGGACAATCAATTCCAGATGTGGATTTGGATCTTCGAGGATGAAAAGCAGCCCGCCCTGGTCCGTTCCGGAATGTGCCAATATATTGACGGCCAGTTTGTAGATACCGACGAGGAGCATCTTGCCGTTCAATTAACTGGAAATGGTTTCATTCTGTCCCACCCTGTAACCGGGAACGTCCTGTATACTGCGACGATCGTAGGAGAGGAAGGTAACCCACCAGGGCATCTTGTACATATTTCCTGGAATCACTCTCCCGGTATCACCTGGGACAGTTATGCAGAAGAAAAGGGCTGGTTACGGGAAATGACGCTTGAAGCTCAGATCAACGAAGGGGATGATATCCGCCAGTAATGGGACTCATTGATGAATCTTGTTCTGGAAGCGGGCTTTGTTCATCCGTTTGGCCAGTTCGTAACCCAGGCTTTCCATGCCGTCGCCCATTAGATTGATAAACGAGCCATATCGCCCTCCGGCGCCTTTGAGGGTAAGGATCACCGCATTCTGACCTTCGGGAGTTTCTATGGTTACATCGGCCACGGCGTCACCTTGTTTGGACACCTGGCGTAGGATTAGGGTAACCAGATAGTCCCGCCCTTCCGTGATGGAGGAAAAATAGACATTCTGGAAACTGCGGTTGAAGCGGTTGTTGGCGCCTTCCACGCAGCGTTCCACCAGGGCGGGGACGCTGGTTGCCAGTTCCGGGGCC
>JAIKYL010000108.1 GCA_024683255.1 Bacteroidales bacterium
TACAGTTGTCCACCACCTCATATACCAGATGGTGAAGTCCCCGTTCGCCGATGTCTCCGATATACATGGAGGGGCGCTTGCGCACCGCCTCAAGGCCTTCCAAAACCTGAATACTGTTAGCGGAATACTGCTCTTCCGCAAGTTTCATCTCTTCGCTCTCTGTCATATGTTTGTCTTAATTTTTTGCATGTTTTCTAAAACATACAAAGATACAAAAAAGCGGGGAATTTTCCAAGAAAAATCCCCGCTTAAAAGCTTGAAAAATAGCAGTTTTTTCGCTAGAAACGATATTGCAGGCCCGCCGTGAAATAAATGCCTCTTTCGGCATGGAAAGGCGTGCGCTGAACCTCCATGTTCAGCAGGTTTCCGCCCCTTACCCAGAAGGCGAATTTCCGGGTGAAACCGTACTCCGCGTAAAGGCCCAGATCGGCATAGCCCGGAAGGCCGTATACCGGCCCGCTCTCTTCCTCTGTCAGCTGAGAAAGACGGTCCGTAGAGGCATCCAGATCCACCCCCACCTTGATACGCTCCGCCCAGTTGTACTGAATCTTAGCCTGAGCCACAAAAGCGGCCGGAGCAAAAACCAGGATACCTGCCTTCAGGTTGGAATACTGGTACCGCAGACGTGCGTCTATATCCACATGCTCCGATGTCCATCCGCCCGCAAAATCGGCATAGAAAAGGCCATAGTTTTCACGATACATGGCGGGATACCATCCCCCTCCGTAGAGGTAAATATAAGAGCCGAAGCCCCAAAGGACGGCGTTGGAATTGAGGGCATAACCCACCTTTGTATCGTAATGGAACCTGCGGCCGATGTTGCCGCGGGCGCCGGCGGCCACATTCACGTGCTCCACCTCCACGTCGAAGCCGTCATACGTAAAGGACGGAAGGAAATGATTCTGCTGAAGCAGCGGCGCATAACCCTGCATCTTGTTCCCGCCGGTGGCCGATGCGTACAGGATGAAATCCTCCGGGATCACCCGGTAGTCTATATGCACGTCCGGGAACACATAGCCACCCTTGCCAGGGTAGAAGTCTTCCTCGGAGCGGAAGACGAAGGCGACTTTGAGGCCCAGGTTGAAATGCATGCTTCCCATCTTGAACACGAAGCGCGGAATGAAGCCGAACTGTCCGGCCGTTCCCATCTGCGTGAAAATGCCTTCCCCAAAGAGGTCCAGACGGATCTGGCTGTTCCTGCGGTTGGCGCCGATTCCTCCGTCGGCATTGACGATTCCGCCCTTCATTCCGTCGTCCCGCACCAGGTAGTTGCCCCTTACGCCCAGATTGTAGTAGAACCTGTTCTGAGGGGCCGATTTAACCCGGGTCTGCAGGGCGGCGATATGATGGTTGAACTCCGACCTGGGATCCGAAGCATAGAGATGCTGATAGTGCAGATCCGAAGTCCAGGATCCTGATTTCCAGGCCAGGAGGGTGTTTATGCCGGCAGAAGTATTAGACTCCGCCCCGCTGTAAAGATCCTCCTTGTCTCCCTGGAAAAGGAGTTTCTCCGGATCTTCGTTCATAGACGCTGAAGGGGGGAATTGGATGGTCCTGTACTGGCCGAAATAGCTCCGGTGGTTAGCATAGAGGTTGAGGCGGAAATTATCGGTCTTTACCGGTGACCACACCAGGTCCGCTTCCGGATGGAGGCCATAACCGGCTCCCAGACGCACGAAGAGTGTTCCCTCTCCCGTGTAACGGGGCATGGGCTTGAGTTCCACCAGGTACGGATTGAACTCATAGGCACCCTTGTAAGGCGTTGTCCGCATCTCGTAATCCATGTCCAGGTTGAAGCGCAGCAGCGAGTCCGGAACGGCAATGGTCTGGTCCGGTTTCTCAATGCCGGTGGCAGCCTGTTCATACGTATTGGTTACCTCCACCACAGGATTGAGGTTCTGTGCGGAAACTGCGATGCCCGCAAAAAGCAGGGCTACGGAAAGCAATATAGGATGTCTCATGGCTTCTACTTCAATTTACGGAGTCTCACTTCCACCTGGTCCAGTACGTCGTCTTCCGGACCCGTGGGGGTATAACCGGATTTGATACTCTCGAAGGTTGTACGGGCCTGGGCTGCATTCCCCTGCTCTGCAAAGGTGTCTCCCAGGACGATATAGGCCTTGGCCAGCCAGTAGTTCTGGCCGCCGGCCTTCTCTGCAAAGGCATACACGCGATCCTGGATGTCTCCGAAGGATGCCCTGTCGAAGAGATCCTGAATTACAAGATAGGCCGCCTCTGCGCCCTCATTGGTGGAAGGCTGCTTGGCCAGTTCCCGGAAGTCCTGAAAGGCCTCCGTACGGCGGCTGGTGCTAAGATAGGACTTGGCCCTCACGTAAAGGGCTTCCCGCTGCAAGGCGGCGTCCTTGTTGCCGTCCAGGATCTTCTGGGCGGCCGAGAGGGCGTCTCCCCACTCCCGGGCCCGGAAAGCGGACCGCATG
>JAIKYL010000109.1 GCA_024683255.1 Bacteroidales bacterium
TACAGTTGTCCACCACCTCATATACCAGATGGTGAAGTCCCCGTTCGCCGATGTCTCCGATATACATGGAGGGGCGCTTGCGCACCGCCTCAAGGCCTTCCAAAACCTGAATACTGTTAGCGGAATACTGCTCTTCCGCAATTCTCATCTCTTCGTTCTCGTTCATATATTTTTCTGTTTCCAAAAATCAAAAAATGCCCCCGGAAACGGGGTTTCCCTAAAACATACAAAGATACAAAAAAGCGGGGAATTTTCCAAGAAAATTTCCCGCTCAAAAGCTTGAATTTTAGCTGTTTTTTCGCTAGAAACGATATTGCAGGCCAGCCGTGAAATAAATGCCCCTTTCGGAGTGGAAAGGCGTGCGCTGGATATCCTGGTTCAGCAGGTTTCCAACCCGCAGCCAGAAGGCGAATCTACGGGTGAAGCCGTACTCTCCGAACAGGCCCAGGTCGGCATAACCGGGAAGGCCGTAAGGCTCTATGTCAACTACCGGCTGCGTGAGCCTGTCGGTGGAGGCATCCAGGTCCACACCAACCTTGATGCGGTCGGCCCAGTTGTAAGCCACCCTGGCCTGCGCCGTAAAGGCGGCGGGAGCGAATATCTGGCGGCTCACCAGCTTGTCCCATACTTCTTCCGTGTAGCGGGAAGGGCCCTTGAGGGAGGCAGACTGGTAACGCAGGTGCGCATCTATATCCAGTTGTTCCGAGGTCCATCCGCCCTGGAAATCCACATAGAACAGCCCGTAACCGGCACGATACAGATTGGGATGCATTTCAAGTCCGCCCATAAAGCCTTGTTCAAACGTGAGCCCCCAAAGGACCGCGTTGGAATAGAGCGCATAACCCAGCTTGGTGTCGTAATGGAACCTGCGGCCTATGTTTCCCCGGGCACCGGCGGCAATGTTAACGTGCTCAACCTCAAAATCAAAACCGCAATTATTTATATTATTAATGAAGGACGGCAGGAAATGGTTCTGCATCAGCAGCGGAGCATAACCCGTATCCTTGTTTCCGCCCGTGGCCGATGCATACAGGATGAAATCCTCCGGCACCACCCGGTACTCCAGGTGGGCGTCCGGGAACACGTAACCGCCCTTGTTGGGATAGAAGTCTTCTTCGGAACGGAAAGTGAACGCCACCTTCACGCCCAGGTTCAGGTGCAGGTCTCCTATGCGGAAAATGTAACGCGGGATAAAGCCGATCTGTCCGGCCTCTCCGCCCTGGGTGAGGATAACGTCCGTAAAGAAGTCCAGGTGGGCCTGGCTGCGGCCGTTGGAGCCGATACCGCCGTCCACTTTGAGCTGTCCGCCTTTAAGGCCGTCATTCCGCATCAGATAGTTGCCCCTTACGCCTAAATTGTAATAAAACTTGTTCTGCGGGGCCGACTTCACCCGGGTCTGCGCAACAATCACGTGATGCTGGAATTCGGTCCCCCAACGATAACCGGAGTCCTTGTCGGAGGCCAGAAGATGCTGGTAGTGCAGATCGGCCGTCCAGGTGCCGCCCTTCCAGTTCAGCAGGGTATTTACGCCGGCCGACGTATTGGAATCGGCCCCGCTGTAAAGATTCTCCTTGAAGCCGCGGAAGTAATTGTCCACATCCAAATCTACGGTGCGATACTTTCCGAAATAACTGTGATGGTTGGCATACAGGTTGAGGCGGAAGTTGTCCTTGTGCAGCGGCGACCACACTATATCCGCTTCCGGATGGAGGCCATAGCCTGCTCCCAGGCGCACAAGCAAGGTCCCTTCCCCGAAGGAACGGGGCATGGGATTCAGTTCCACCAGATAGGGATTGAACTCGTAGGCGCCCTTGTACGGGGTGGTACGCATCTCGTAGTCCATATCGAAGTTGAACTTCAGGAGCGAATCCGGAACGGCGATGGGCTGGTCCGGTTTCTCGATGCCAGTGGCGGCCTGTTCATAGGTATTGGTTACCTCCACCACGGGATTCAGGATCTGCGCGGTGGCCACGGTGCCCGCAAAGAGCAAGGCGAAGGAAAGCAATATAGGATGTCTCATGGCTTTACTGCAATTTACGGAGTCTCACTTCCACCTGGTCCAGGACGTCGTCCTCCGGTCCCGTGGGGGTATAGCCGGAGCGGATGCTCTCGAAGGTGGCTTTGGCCTGGGCGGCGTTACCCTGTTCGGCAAAACTGTCTCCCAGCACTATGTAGGCCTTGGCCAGCCAGTAATTCTGGCCGCCGGCCTTTTCGGCAAAACTGTACACGCGGCTCTGGATGTCCCCGAAGGAGCCCCGGTCAAAGAGGTCCTGGATTACCAGATAGGCCGATTCGGCGCCTTCGTCGGTGGAAGGTTGCTTGGCCAGTTCCCGGAAGTCCTTGAAGGCTTCCGTGCGGCGGCTGGTGCTAAGATAGGACTTGGCCCTCACGTAAAGGGCTTCCCGCTGCAAGGCGGCGTCCTTGTTGCCGTCCAGGATCTTCTGGGCGGCCGAGAGGGCGTCTCCCCACTCCCGGGCCCGGAAAGCGGACCGCATG
>JAIKYL010000107.1 GCA_024683255.1 Bacteroidales bacterium
GGCCGTATTGTGGGTCAGACCCAGGACAAGCAGGGCCGCCGCGCCTTTGTGCTCACCCTTCAGGCCCGCGAGCAGCATATCAAGCGCGAGAAAGCCACTTCCAACATCTGCTCCAACGAGAGCCTCATGGCCCTCTGGGTCACCATTTACTGCTCCCTCATGGGCCCCGAAGGCCTTAAGGAGGTTAATAAGATCAGTGCCGACGGTGCCCATTACCTCAAGGCCGAGCTCCTTAAGACGGGACAGTTCGAGGATGTATTTCCGGACAAGCCTTTCCTCAAGGAGTTTGTCCTCAAGCCCAAGAAGTTCCCGGGTCTGGTGCAGAAGAAACTGGAAGAAGCCGGCTTCTTTGCAGCCCTGGATACGGAAGAGGGTTATGTGAGTTTCTGCGTCACGGAAAAGCGCAGTAAGGAAGAAATCGACCAGCTGGTCAAAGTGGTAAAGGAGGGCTAGGCTATGAAATACTACGACAAACTTATCTTCGAGCTTTCCAAGGAAGGACGCTGTGGTTATTCCCTGCCTGTGAATAAGTTCCCTTCGGCACCGGAAGTTCCGCAGCAGCTGCGCCGCCAAAGCCCCCTCCGTCTTCCGGAGGTGGCTGAACCAGATGTGGTCCGCCACTATACCAACCTTTCCCAGATGAACTTCGGGGTGGATACCGGCTTCTATCCGCTGGGATCCTGCACCATGAAGTACAATCCCAAGATCAATGAGGAAGTGGCTGCTCTTCCCGGCTTTGCCGGCCTGCATCCGCTCATGCACGCAGGACTCACCAAGGGTGCGCTCAAGGTGTACCAGGAGATGAACAAGGCCCTCGCCGCCATTACCGGCATGTACACCTTCACCTTCGATCCCTGCGCCGGCGCCCACGGTGAACTCACCGGCCTCATGATCATGCGCACTTACCACATGCTGCGCGGAGATACGGCCCGTACCAAGGTCATCGTCCCGGACAGCGCCCATGGCACCAATCCCGCATCGGCCGCCGTGTGTGGCCTGGAGGTGGTGGAGGTGAAGTCCCTGGAGAACGGACGCATTGATGTTGAGGCCCTCAAACCGCTTCTGGGCCCGGACATCGCCGGTATCATGATGACCAATCCCAATACCCTGGGCCTCTTTGAGACGGAAATCAAGACCATTGCCAAGCTGGTTCACGATGCAGGCGGTCTGCTGTACTACGACGGCGCCAACATGAACCCGCTCATGGGTGTGGTCCGTCCCGGAGACATGGGCTTTGATATCATGCACCTGAACCTGCACAAGACCTTCTCCACGCCGCACGGCGGAGGCGGTCCCGGCAGCGGTCCCGTGGGTGTGGCCAAGCACCTGGAAGACTGCATCCCGGACCTGCGGGTAAGCGGTTTCCACGGCAACTTCGGTGTAATTCTCCGGGCCTATGCCTACATCCTATCCCTGGGGAAGGACCATCTCAAGCAGGTGGGACAGTATGCGGTACTAAGCGCCAATTACATCAAGGAATGCCTCAAGGACGTGTACAAACTGCCCATTGAGGGCGTGTGCAAGCACGAATTCGTGTTTGACGGCCTCATCAACGACGGCGCGCACGACGACGTCCCCGGCGCCACCACCCTGGATGTGGCCAAACGCCTGCTGGACTACGGCTTCCATGCTCCCACCATCTATTTCCCGCTCCTTTTCCACCAGGCCCTCATGATAGAGCCCACGGAAACGGAGAGCAAGGAGACCATAGACTCGTTCATCGGCGTAATGAGGACCATTGCCGCAGAGGCTGCACAGGATCCCAATATCCTGCACGAGGCCCCGCACAATACGCCCATAACCCGTCCGGACGAGACCATGGCCGCCCGTAACCCCATCCTCAAATACGAGTGGTAAAAAACCTGCATACACTTCTTGACGGCTTTCAGAAGCCGGAACTCCAAGACCTGGGAAGTCTCCTCGGGCGCGAGCTTTCGCCGCGCCTGAGGAAGTCCCAGTTGGTGGAGCAACTGGATGTGTATCTCAGGGGAGAACCCGGACGCTGGCTGTCCCATCTTATGGAACGGGACGTGCGGCTGCTCCGGGAACTGGTGAACGCCGGGCCGGAGAAGGTCCAGTACCAGGACTACGCCATCTATCCTTCGCTGGTGGAGGTGAGCGGTCTGGTGGAGCATGACGACACGGACGAGCATTTCCACAAGGTGTGGATCACCCGGGAGATGTACGACATTGTGGCTCCCTTCGTAGAGAAAGCCATCAAAAGGGGAGAGAGAAGCGGACAGTTTGATATAGAGCGGATTGGACTTGGTTACTTAAACCTTTACGGTATAATGTCCACGCCCCTTTTCCTGGACCTTATCACTGCTTATTACGAGCAGCATTACAACAACAATTACGGGGAACTGATGCACATGCTGCAGCAGAGCCCCATGGTAAAACTCTGCCGGTACACGGACAAGTGGGGAGACTATCTCTGTTCTCCCTGCGTGTCAGATCCGGAGGAGATCCATACCCTCCGCCAGCAACTGGGTCAGAAGAAAAAGGCCGCTTTCACGGAAGAACAGGCCCGCGAGGCGGGAGCCGGTGCTCCATACTTTACCGTGGGCATGCGAAGCCATGAAGGCATGGCCCTGGAACAGCTGTACCGCCGCCTGGGTTACGAGGGTTTCGAGTTGGTAAAGGCGGAGCACGATACCTGGATTGAAGCTCAGTACACCAGTGATTACAACGAGGCCCTGTTCCATCCGCTCATGGACAGCCCGCAGGGCCAGCACCTGGACGAAGAAAGCTGGAAGGTCTGCTGCCAGATTGTGGCCGACTATGCCGATGCCGTCCCCAAATGGGCCCTGAACGGCCTCAGCGCCCGGGAAGCCGGTCAGATGCAGCTGGACATGAAACTGAACAGCCTCCGCTCCTGGGACAAGCTCCCGGAGGTGGCTGATATCCCCGGCATGGGCTTCGCCATCCCGCATGTGGCGCCGGACGATCCCTGCCCCTGCGGCAGCGGACTTCGTTACTGCCACTGTCACGGCAAATACCTTTCCTAGATGGACCATACCCTTCAGATAGAGCCGGTAGCGTACTACAGGGGCCCTTTCGGCTCCAAATTCGGCATTCCACGGCAGAGTTCCCTGGCCGATGTCCGGGGCCGGATAGTTTTTACGGAAGCCTATCGGAACCGAGAGGCGCTGAGGGGATTGGAGGGCTTCGGCCGCATCTGGCTCATCTGGGGTTTTTCCGCCAACAAACCCGCAAAGGGGGAGTGGCAGCCCACCGTCCGTCCGCCCCGGTTGGGCGGTAATACCGCCATGGGCGTATGGGCTACGCGTTCACCCTATCGGCCCAATCCGCTGGGACTGTCCTGTGTGGAAGTGGAACAAATTGACGGGCTGGAGATTGTGATAAAGGGCGCGGACCTTATGGACGGTACTCCCATCTACGATATCAAGCCTTACGTGCCCTATGCCGATGCCTTCCCGGATGCGGCGGGCGGCTTTGCCCAGGAGGCGCCGAAGCCGCTGCTGGAGGTGGAAATCCCGGAGCATCTTCCCTTTACGGAGGCGCAGCGCAGCATCCTCCGGCAAATCCTTTCCCTGGATCCCCGGCCGGCGTACCAGGACAGTCCGGAAAAGGAATACGCCATGCCCTTTGAGGGGGCCGACGTCCGATTCCGGGTACAGGACGGGAAAGTAATCGTTACGGATTACAGGCCTTAGACAAGGCCATTTCTGAACTGGGACGGGCTCATGCCCGTCTTTTTCTTGAAGAAGCGGGAGAAATAGGACTGGTCCTCCAGGCCGGAGAGCCGGGCCACATCGGCAATGGATACATTCTTGTCCTTGAGCATCTGCTTGGCCAGGTTCAGCCGGGCAATCTCTATCCAGTCTATGGCGGTGCGGTGCGTATGGGACTTCACCGTCTTGTTAAGGTAATTGGGGGTTACCTTCAGGAGATTGGCATAGTCCGACACGGAGAGGGTGGCATTATTCTTCTCAAAGACCATCTGCATGAATTTCTCCGGAATGGCCGCCACCTGTCCTCCCGGGCGCAACTGACTGAGTATCATGTCTATTCCGCACCTCAGAAGCGCCTTGTCGTTGTCTTCCGAAGCCACCAGCATCCGCTTCAGGAGCACTCCCAGGAAAACGGCGTCGTCAAACCAAAAACTCTGGATTACAGGCTCCTTGGTCCTTAGGACGGGATAAGAGGCATCCTTGAGCTCACTGAGGCTGAAACCGCCCATATATCCCCGGCAGTCTTTGAAATGCTTGATTACTATGGTCTTGTTTTCCGGAACCAGGATAAACTGTCCCGCCCCCAGCAAGTAATTCTTGTCTTCGATGGAAACCAGGACCTCTCCTTCCATAAGAAAAGAGTAGGAGAAAACAGGATAGTAATAGGGCTCAATCTGATGAGGCTCCGTTTTGCCTTCAATAATCAGTGGATGGATGGTCAGAAAGGTTTTCATGGCTTAGAATTCAACGTCAAATCCTATATTGATGGTAAAGTTTCTCCGTTCCGGGGACCTGTGGGTGAGACGCCAGAAGCAGTCTACCCGCAGGACGCGCAGGATATTGCCGATACCGATACCGGCCTCTACATAAGGTGTTTCCAAAGTTCCTGTGCCCTCCGGCAGCAGGAAGGGAGCGTTCTCCCTGTTGTCTGGTGAAAGGGTGCCCCAGGCAAAGCGGATGGTGGCCAGTTCCCGCAGGTCCAGCTTCTTGATGAGCGGGATCTTGCCCAGGAAGAAGCCGTTGAAATTGTGCTCGTAGTAGCTGAACATCCAACGGTCCGAGGCAAACTCGTAATAGTCCATGCAGGAGAAGGAACCTACGTCCAGGAAGTAGGTTTGGTTGCCTTCATGCAGTTTGAGGTGCGTGTAGGGCACCGAACCTTGGAAGGCGCCGAAGTTCAGGCACATTTTCGCGAAGCCGATGGCGGTGGAAGGAACCCTCCAGTTCACGATAAGCTCTTCCCGCCAGTATCCTTTGCTGCCGGGCGTGATACCGCCGAATCCGTGCCGCACGTTGATGTTGATGATGGGGTAGTTGGAGAAGATGTAGAACTTGTTAAAGACGCCACGGTTCACACGCTCGCCCCAGGAGAAGCGGAAGTTGGTTCCTATCTCGTTAACCAGATAACTGTCCTGGAAGGTATGGTCCGGCCGTTCCAGGGGAACCTGGTCGTTCCCCCACAGGCGGGACGTCCTCCAGGTGAGGGTCTGGTCTATGCCCGGGGCCCATTCATGGTCGTATTGGAGCCTGAACTCCCGTACCATGCTCTGGCGGTCCATGAAGGAGGTAAACATGCCTTCACTGCTGCCCAGCTGCACAAAATCCTTCCTGGCCGACAGGGTGAGCTTGCGGGTTTTTTCCCGGTTGAACATGATTTCCGAGGAGAAGCTCCACTTGGGTGTTTTGTCCCTGAAGCCATACGCGAAGGTTCCCGTGAAACGCACGGTTTCCGAGAACTCCCGCATGGTGCGGAAACCCACCTGCAGACGCAGTCCTTCCGCCTGGTTATATACAACGGTACGGTCCCAGGGACCGAAGCCGACACCTATAGCCGGGATTTCGTAATAGCCCGTAATGAGCGTATTGGCCAGTTCATAGCCCCATTTGTACAGGGGAGTTTCCTGTACCTGGGCCACCATGTGGTAGATGCCCTGCTCGCGTTCACTTAACTCGTAGGGACGCACTTCATCCCAGAACTCCTCTTCCTTGGGCTCCAGTTTGGACAGGATTACCTGGTCTTCGCCCTCCAGCGCATCCGGGTCCGTAATGGGGCCGAACACCGGCGGGTCAAACACCTTATGCCGTCTTCCAAGGAAGGAAACAATTTTGGATGAATCACTTACGGCAATGGAGAAGTCTGCGAAGAGATTTTCCTCCCCATAGAACCACTGTCCGTTTTCCAGGCGGCGGTTCTCAATGTCTATGTTGATGTGCCGGATCCAGTTCACGTTGGCCACCGCAGAAAGTTGTACATGCACAGAGCGGATACCAAAGTCTTCCGCATCAATCTGCATTTCCCCGTCAAATACGGGGGAGGTGACCAGCTTCTTGGGGTGGAAGCGCAGCGTATAGGTCTTCCGGCCCTCTACCTGGAGGCTGTCCACCAGGTAATAATTGTAGAAAATGTGGGAAGACGCGGCAGACGGGCTGGGAATGTCCAGGTTGAAAACGCCGATGTTATTCTCGTAGAAATTGGTCTTCAGGAGGTAGCTGCCGGTGAACTGGCGCAGGACGTTGTCCTCTTTGAGGCCGGAAATGCGGTTGGCTCTCATCACTTCCCGCTCGAAGGCGGGGTCCGTGGAATGGTACATGTCCGACAGGGTCTCCGAGATCATCACGGGGATGAAGGGCTTGCCGGTGATGGCCGATGTATCGGCATAGTCTTTCACAAAGCCCAGATTGCGTTCCACAAAGCCCCAGTCCAGGATGTCCTCCATATTGGTGGCATCCATCTCCAACTTGGTGTAGAGTCCGGACTTCCAGGAATCGGCATTGTCCGGGTTGTTTTTCCTGCGGGCCTGGTCAATCTTCCGGAGGATGGACTTGATATACCGGTCGTCCGGCTTCACTATGGCTGCGTCCAGGAAATCCGGGTCTGTCTTGAGCCGGAAGTTGAATTCGTTGAACGAACCGGGTGTTACGGGGATGGAAAGGCTTTCGTAGCCAACGATATGGGCCGTGAGGACACGGGCATCCTTGGAGGGTGTTTCCAGGCTGTATCGGCCTTCCAGGTCCGTGGAAATGCCGATGGTGGTGCCGTCGAAATACACGCTCACGAAGGGGAGGGGTTCTCCGGTATCATAGTCTGTCACTTGTCCGCGCACACGCGTGGTCTGCTGGGCCAGCGCCGAAAGGGCGGAGACCAAAAGGAGCGTGACTATGAGCTGAAGCTTCTTCATTCTTTAGTAAAGGCATTTAATGAGGGCCAGCCTGGTTTTTGCCGGGACAAGCCGTACCAGTACGGCCACCAGCTTATAATCCAGGCGGGGGATAACCCGCATGGCCATTTTTTTCTTTTTCAGTTGCTTGAGGACGGCCTTGGCAATAACGTCCGGGGACATACCGCCCAGTTCGTCCTTCTCCACCTGCCTGAGGTTCTTCTGCATCCACTCTTTGTAGGGGGAGTCTTCCTGGGTAGCTGCCTTATTCAATTTTCGGGCCGATGTGAAGCCGGTGGCAACATCTCCGGGCAATATGCTGCAGCATTGGATGCCCGTACCCTTGAGTTCAAGGGCCAGGGATTCCGTGAGCGAGAGCAGTGCCGCCTTTACAGAGGAGTAGAAACCCTGGAAGGGAAGCTCCAGGATGGCCATCACGGAAGTAATGGTGATGATGCGGCCAAATTGCTGTTTCCGGAACACCGGCAGGCAGGCCTGGATGGTCTTGAGCACCCCGAAGTAATTGGTTTCAAACTGATAACGGGCTTCTTCCTCCGTGGTTCCTTCCACAGGACCGTAGATGCCGTTGCCGGCATTGCACACCACGGCGTCCAGTCTTCCTTCACGGGAGAGGATCTCCTGCACGGCGGCTTCCAGGGTGGCAGCGTCGTTCACGTCCAGTTTCACGGGGATCACGTCCTCGCGGGCGGGTTCAAAGGTCCCGCGGCGGGATCCTGCATACACTTTAACGCCGGCATCGGCCAGGAGCCGGGCCGTTGCAGCGCCAATTCCGCTGCTGCCTCCGGTAACCAGTGCTACTTTTACTTCCATAGTTCCGATCTCTTAATAAACTGTTCCGGCACAGGCATCTCATATACGCTCTGCCGGAGAAATTGCTTGTATTCCGCTTCCGGGACGGCCTCCTGCTGCTCTACGCTGATGATGGGGCCGATTCCCACGCGCGGGTTGGTGCCCCGCTTGTTGTATACCTCATGGAACAGGCGCACAAAGCGAACGCGGTAATCAATGAGCCCCAGGGCATAGTAGAAGGCCGAATTGCGGTCAAAGAAACGCACCGGAACCACCGGTACGCGCGCCTTCCGGATCAGCTTTATTGCGGCGTCCTGCCACTCCCGCTCGCTAAGGGTCCAGTGCTCGCGGGGCTTCAAATCGGCCACGGCGCCGGAGGGGAACATGCACAGCGGTTCTCCGCTCTGCAGCTGCAGGAGGGCGTTTTTGACGCCGTTCACGCTGGTGGCGGTGGCACCTTCCTTCTTGTCAAGGGTGGGATTCACGGAGATGAAGTTGGGGGCCAGTCCGTGGATCCACATGAGGAATTCGTTCACCATTACCTTGCTTTGGGGCCTGACATGGCCGAAGAGGTCCACCAGGCAGATGCCGTCCAGGTGGCCGTAAATGTGATTGGCAATTACAATGAAAGGCCCTTCCGGGAGGCTGGAAAGCCTGTCCGGGTTTCCCACCAGGAAATCCACGCCCGCATCGTCCAGGATGCCTTTGGCAAAGTCCGGTCCCGGTTGGATGCCGGCCTTTTCCACCCTGTCGTGGGTGAGATTGATTTTTCTGATACCCGTAACCCGCATGGCCAGGTAATACAGCAACCTGCCCTTTCTTCCTTTGAAGACAGGGGACAGGGTGGGGGCCTGGTCTGCGGTAATTATCATTCCTCGTCCTGTTTTTTGGGCGGGTCCAACTTGGAGAAATAACGGATATCCTTGAAGAAACTCACCAGGTAGCTGGTTAAAATGGCGATGGCGGCCGCCACGGCAATATAGTCGAACAGGCCGATCATGAAGTCATTGTGAAAAATGGTGACGGGCTTTTTCCAGGTACTGAACCACGGAATATAAATAAACAGGATGTTCACAATGAACAGCATAATACGGAATTCCGTGGGTCCCAGGCCGCCGTAGGAGAGCCGCATTTCCCCTTTGAGGTGGCAGTCTATATAGACGTACACGCTTAGCATAAAATACGCCACCAGGGCCAGCATGGCAAAACTCATGTTTACCAGCGGGCTGCAGCCCACACCCACAAACATGATGGTCTCGTTGATAACGTCCACGTTGTGGTCTATGAAGAAGCCATAAGTCTTTCTCTGCGTGTTTCTTACGCGGGCCAGACTTCCGTCCAGCGAGTCTCCGAACCAGTTCAGGAAAAGGCCGAAACAGGACAGCCATAGCCAGTTAAGGTTAAGATTGGAAAGGCAGTATCCCGCGGCCATTACAAGGGCGCCCAAAAAGCCTACTATGGTGAGCATGTCCGACGTTACCCATGAGGGCATTTTGCCCGCCAGGTACACCAGGACCTTTTTTTCATAGGGACTCAGGAAAGATTTCTGGATCCGTTTTGCCTGTTTTCTATCTTCTGTCATGATTATTCTAAATCAACCGTGCAAAATTAGCAATAATTTTCCGCATTTATCCTAATTATTGAAGAAAAAGCCGTATCTTTATACTCATGAAAGTGAAGCATATTCTCATTGGTGCGGCCTCCGTTGTTGGCCTGGTCCTCCTTGTCTGGTGTTTTTTCTCTGTCCGCAGCTACGTCCAGGAGCGGCAATGGCTGGCCCTCGGCCCCATTGAAAACCACCCCAAACGGGTCTATGACGTTAAATTCGCCCGGGAATTCAACGACCTTAACGACGTACAGATGAAGGTGGCGCAGGCCATCGGCGTACCTCCCGTGGCAGACCGCGAGGCGGCCGAAGAGCTCAAGTCAAAACTGGTGGAACTGACGGACACGGACAGCTATGTGATAGATTCCCTCACGCATTCCATTCCTTTCCTTATTCCATCGGCCAAAGAATTGCTGGACCGGATCGGTGCCAATTTCCTGGATTCCCTTGCGTCCAAGGGCCTTAATCCCAACAAACTGGTCATTACCTCCGTGCTTCGGACAGAGGAGGATGTGGCCCGGCTCCGCCGGCGCAACCAGAACGCTTCGGAGAACTCCACGCACCGCTACGGCACCACTTTCGACCTTTCCTATTGGCGCTACGTGAAAGTGCCGGACCTGAGGGGCCGATCTTACGATGATGTGCCGCCGGAGCAGCTCCGTGCCGTTTTAAGCCAGGTGCTCAAAGACCTTCATGATGAAGGGGCATGTTATGTGAAATACGAGAAAAAGCAGAACTGCTTTCACATTACTGTCCGTCGCTAGGCTTCCGCTGGAAACGCTTTAGCAGGGAACGGATCTTCCGCCAGCCCAGCTTCCGGAAGCTTTCGGCGTGACGCTCGCGCTTTTCCGGATATAATTCGTCCAGGGTTATCATGATGCCGGAATCCAGGACGTCCCCAAATTCGTCGTTGATACCTGTCCCGTAATAGACCATGGTGGGGGAGAGATTCATGTAGGTGTTCACCAGAGGGGGGATGCTCACGCCCAGCTTAAGGATTTCTCCTTTAAGCACTTTATAATCTTCCTTATAGTTGTTTCCCTTGAACATGGCGGCGTATTTCTTGGGATTGGAGACCTTGATCTCCTTGATACCCTTGCGGAGGCGTATCCGTTTGGATCCTTTGGAGAAATACTTGCCCAGGAAGTACATTACCATATCCCGGGCGTCTTCCGGATAGCTGGCATAAATGGTCATTTTCCCAAAGAGGTACTTGATCCGGTCCTTGTACAGGATGCTGAGGGCGCCGATTCCGTCAAAAAGGTTGTCCAGCGCGTAAAGGCCCTTGGCTCCGGCCTTGGAACTCTGATACTCCACGGAAACGAAAGAGCGGCCAAGTTCCAGGGTTTTGTCAAACTGCTCCTTGAGGTACTTCTTGGAGAACTCGAACATGTGGGTGGAGGTGAGGATGGGCTGGCCGAAACGGTCGAAAACGGCCTCGTCGCACAGGCAGAAGCGGTATCCGCCGATGATTTCCTCCGTCTCCGGGTCCCAAAGGACCAACTGCTTGTAACCGTAGGAAGGGTCCGTGTCAAACTTGTCTATGTCCAGCGCTTCTCCGGTGCCGCCTCCGTCGTTCCGGAAGGCTATTTCCCTAAGTCGGCCGATTTCCCGGATAACGTTTACCGCCTCCGGACCCACGATATACAGTTCGTTTCCGGCCCGGTTGGTGGTCCGCAGCAGGCGTTCCTCGTTCAGTTCCGCTTTGAGGACGGAACGGTCCACAGGTTCGATAATGGGTTTCATCACTGTCTGAAACAGGTTTTAGTCCCGCTAAATTACGTCAATTTTGTGACAATACCAATTTTTTGTAACTTTGCCCTACTTATGAAGCAGTCAGGTAAAGAGGTCCTCCACAATTTTATCATGTTTGTGCTCACCAGCAGTGCGGGCACCGTGGTGGATTTGGGCGTACACTGGCTGCTTGCCCACTTCGTTTTCCAGGGCAATTATTGGGGCAGTTTCTGGATAGCCCCCACCATCTCGTTCGAGCTGGCGGCCATGACCAATTTCGTCATTGCGTACTATTTCCTTTGGCATGACCGCATCACTTACCATGGCGCCCGTTCCTTCTGGCGTCATTTCGGCGCATACAACGCCACCACCATGGGGGCCTATATCCTCAAACTCATCGCCATGCAGGGCATCCACTTCCTCTTTGTCAAGATGAACTGGATGCAGGATTCCTCCTTCGAGCCGGTTATCTGTAACCTCATCGCCCTGTGCTTCTCCGGCGCCTTCAACTTCGTGATGAGCGAGTTTGTGATCTTCAATAAAAAGAAATAACCCTTACCCGCCGTCGGCGGGGAACGAAAACGGGGCCAAAACGTTCCGGGAAGGGCATAAAAAAAAGAGAGTCGGCCTGTCTCAGGCGGACGCTCTTACTAACCACATAATTAATAACACTAAAACTAATAACCAATAGATTGATTCCGCTGAGAGAACCTCGCTTCCTCAACCCGGGTACAAAGGTACGACTATTTTTTGAATTTGCAAATTTTTTTCAAAAGATTTTTTAAATTTTTTTTCAGATTTTATTTAACGCGTTGATTATCAGCGCTATTATCATTAATAAAAATTTTTCTAATTATTCTTTAAAACTTTTAATAAGCTATAGGGGCCTCTCAGTGGTAGATTGCCGCTTACCTGATAAAACGATTAAATCTCCTTGAGATTAAAAAATGAAAGCAATTCGCGAAGAATTGCTTTCAATCTATAACTTATAGCGGACTTACAGGCTCTTAACCTTAAACTCCCAGCTTGATTTTCAAGTGTTTAATCATGTCCTTCGTCATCTCGTCCAGGCCAAAGGAGGGCTTCCAATCCCACTCTTCCCGGGCGCAGCTGTCGTCCATGCTGTTGGGCCAGCTGTTTGCGATGGCCTGGCGCACCGGGTCCACCTCGTAGCGCACGCGGAGGGAAGGAATGTACTCCCGGATCTTGGTAAAGAGCTGCTCCGGCTCAAAGCTCATGGCGGCAATGTTGAAGGCGTTGCGGTGCTTGAGGCGGGAAGGATCGGCCTGCATGAGGTTCACGGCAGCCTGCAGGGCGTCCGGCATGTACATCATGTCCATGTACGTTCCCGGAGCAATGGGGCACACGAATTCCTCTCCCTTCACGGCCGAATAATACACCTCCACCGCATAGTCCGTGGTGCCGCCGCCGGGCAGGGTCACATAGGAGATGAGCCCCGGGAAGCGGACAGCGCGGGTATCTACACCATATTTATAGAAGTAATAGTCGCTCAGAAGTTCCGTGGACACCTTGGTGACGCCGTACATGGAACGGGGGCGCTGGATGGTGTCCTGCGGAGTGCCGTCGTGCGGAGTTTCCGGGCCGAAGGAGCCGATGGAAGACGGCGTGAACACGGCCACACCCTTCTCCCGGGCCACTTCCAGGATGTTCAGGAGGCCGTTCATCTGGATGTCCCAGGCCAGGAGGGGCTTCCGCTCCGCCACGGCCGACAGGAGGGCGGCCAGGTTATAGATGGTGTCTATCTTGTACTGCTCCACGATGGCGGCCAGGCCGGCGGCGTCCCGCACATCGGCCAAAGCGCTGGGACCGCTTTCCAGCAGTTCCCCCTTGGGCTCTGCGCCGGGAATATAACCGGCCACTACGGTGCTGCCGGGGATTTCCCGACGGATTTTCATGGTTAGCTCGGAGCCAATCTGTCCGGTGGAACCTATAACGAGTACATTTTTCATGCTCTGTAATAAACAATTCAAGAATTGATGCACAAAAATAGCTATTTTTTCATAGAAAATCCACAGAAAATCCATAAATTTGAAAGCAGAAACTAACAAAAACCACATATTATGTACGGAAAATTCCAAAAATATCTTCAGGATGAACTGAAAGCCATTGACGAGGCCGGACTGTACAAGCGGGAACGCAACATTGCATCGGCCCAGAGTGCGGAAATCACGCTGCAAGACGGGAGCAAAGCCCTTAACTTCTGCGCCAACAATTATCTGGGCCTGGCCGATAATCCCCGGCTCATAGAAGCCGCCAAATCGACCATGGACAGCCGCGGGTACGGCATGTCGTCCGTCCGCTTCATCTGCGGCACGCAGGACATTCACAAAGAGCTGGAAAAAGCCATTTCGGAGTACTTCCACACGGAGGACACCATCCTTTACGCCGCCTGCTTCGACGCCAACGGCGGCGTGTTCGAGCCCCTTTTCACGGCGGAGGACGCCATTATCTCGGACTCCCTCAACCACGCTTCCATCATTGACGGCGTGCGCCTGTGCAAGGCCCAGCGCTTCCGCTATGCCAATGCCGATATGGCAGACCTGGAAGAGAAGCTCAAGGAGGCCCAGGCCTGCCGCCACCGCATCATCGTAACCGACGGGGTATTCTCCATGGACGGCAACGTGGCCCCCATGGACAAGATCTGCACCCTGGCAGAGAAGTACGAAGCCCTGGTGATGGTGGACGAGAGCCACAGCGCCGGCGTGGTGGGTCCCACCGGCCACGGTGTGGCGGAACAGTTCAACTGCTACGGCCGCATAGATATTTTCACCGGCACCCTGGGCAAGGCCTTCGGCGGCGCCGTGGGCGGTTTCACCACCGGCCGCAAGGAAATCATCGACATGCTGCGCCAGCGCTCCCGCCCGTACCTGTTCTCCAACTCCATCCCGCCCATGATTGCCGGCGCCGCCCTGGAAACCTTCAAGATCCTCAAGGAATCCAATGAGCTGCACGATAAGCTGGTGAAGAACGTGAACTACTTCCGGGACAAGATGATGGCCGCCGGCTTTGACATCAAGCCCACCCAGAGTGCCATCTGCGCCGTAATGCTGTACGACGCCCCGCTTTCCCAGAAATTTGCCGCCGCCATGGCGCAGGAAGGCATTTTCGTGACTGGCTTCTACTATCCGGTGGTGCCCAAGGGCCAGGCCCGCATCCGCGTGCAGTTAAGCGCCGCACACAGGCAGGAACACCTGGACAAGGCAATAGCCGCCTTCATCAAGGTTGGAAAGGAACTGGGGGTTATTTAACCCCCTATTTCTTTTTTCCTCACCACTCCCACGTAAATCAGCAGCACAATATTCATCATCAGGGAATAGAGGATGGCCGGAATGGCCATTTCCTCGTTGGCAAAGACCAGCGGGCTGGAGGCAATGGTAATGGCCTGCGCGGCGTTCTGCATGCCCACTTCTATAATCACCGTACGGCGCTGCCGGGGGCTGTTTTTCACCAGGCGGGACAGCAGGGAAGAGAGGCCGATGGCCACCAGGATCAAAGCCGTGACGCAAAGTCCCAGGATGCCGATGTTCTCCAGGATGGTATGCCGGTGCTGGATGTAAAACACGGTAATGAGGACCAGCAGCAGGGGAAAGGCCAGCTTGGACAGAACCTTGTCTGTCTTATCGGCCCCGTTAGGCCATGCGTAATGCAGGCCGATACCCAGCAGCACAGGCAGCAGCATGAGCACCAGATTCTGCTTGATGAGGTTGCCCACCGGGAGGGTGATACCCACGCTTTCTCCCACCAGCTGCGTAGCCCAGCTCATGATGAAGGGGATGGTGAAGAGGGTGATGATGCTGCTAAGGGCCGTAAGTGTCACGGAGAGGGCTACATCGCCGCCGGCCAGCTTGGAAAACACGTTGGAGGAGCTTCCGCCGGGGCAGCAGGCAATGAGCACCAGGCCGATGAAAAACACCGGCGGCAGGCCGAACAGATAGACCAGGCCCAGTGCGATGGCGGGCAGCAGGACCAGCTGGCCGAAAAGGGCTACGGCCAGGGGCCAGGGATGGCGGAACACCTTCCCAAAGTCTTCAAATCTTAGCGAAAGCCCCAGATCGAACATCAGGAGCGTTAGAATCGGCAGTACAATCCAGATAGTATTCATCGGCTTATATCAATCGGATAAAGGCTACGCCCACCAGGGCCAAGCCCAGCAGCGTGTAAAATACTACCCTCAGCGCCATAATGAGCAGCTCGGTTTTAACCGTGAGCCAGAAGGCCTGCTTGTTGCCAATTCCCAGCAGCTGCTGATAATCCACAAACAGCAGGATACACATTAGCAGCGTACTCAGATTGGCAGATTGTCCCCAGGTGAGCAGCAGCGCCAGGAACATAAAGATACAGTACTGGCAAAGGACATAGGCCGATGCCGCCGCTGCGCCGGACACACTGATGCCCCGCTTCTTAAGGAGGATGGCCATGGCAAACCACAGGAAGAGGAAACTCTCCAGGAAGAGGGGAATGCCCTTGCTCCGGAGCTCTCCTTCAAAGGCCGCCAGAGACTGTTTCCAGGGGGTATCGGCCTCTTCCGGATATTTGTCCAGACGGGTGAGGATAATGGCGTCCGTGGCGGTCTTTACAATGGTGCTCAATGCCATGGCTGCCTTTTTGTTCTCCACACTGTCCGTTTGAACGGTAACCTCCCGGAAACCCCGCAGCATTTCATCGCCGAAGGTGGATTCGCTACCGGGCTTCACTATGGCCAGCAGGAGCGTAAATACAGAGTAAAACACCAGCAGGGCGGTGAGTGGGGCCAGATAACGCTCGTGGGCTCCTTTAAGGATATAGTCCCGCATCATAAAGCCGGGACGGAGCAGCAGATGGGAGAAGGTGCGCTTGCTGTCATCGTTCAGGAAGGGGATGATGGCTTCCCGGGCGCCCATGTACACGCCTTCGTCATTATCCTTCTTTTTCTTCCGCTCTTTCCGGGGTTTGGCCGGTTTCTTCCAGGGAATATATCCCAGTTCTGAATAGATGGAAAAGAGCCGGAGCCGGGGTTTAAGTTTTTCGGGTATTTTCATCTCTGCCGCTTTTTCGCAGGTCAAAGATAGGAATAATTTGCTTATCTTTGCTTCTGGAACCCATAATACTGCGCAAGATGAACGCCATTCCCATTTCCCTCAATGACTATGTGCTTTCCGGCGGCGGCGCCAACGGAGAGAGCTATGACCACAAGTCGGATACCAATATCATGCTCAAGCTCTATTTCCCGGGCAAGATCAAGCAGCCGCTGGATGAGATGATGCTGGCCCGCAAGGTCTACGACATGGGCATTTCCACGCCGGAGCCGGGGGACTATGTGGTCACGGAGGACGGCCGATACGGCATCCGCTTCCGCCGCATCCCGGGCAAGGTGTCGTATTCCCGCGCCACGGGGGACCATCCGGAAAAGGTGGCGCAGTACGCGGCCGAGTTCGCCCAGATGTGCCTGCAGCTTCATTCCACGCACGTGGACACCACCCATTTCCAGAATGTGAAGGATCGCTATTATTCTCTCCTTGCAGAAAATCCCTTCTTCACATCGGCCGAAAAGGACAAGCTCACAAAGTTCATTGCCGATGTACCAGATGAGGACACCGCGGTCCACGGGGATCTCCAATACAGCAACGCCATCTTTGTGGGGAACAAGCGTTATTTCATTGACCTTGGGGACTTCTGCTGGGGCAACCATCTGTTCGATGTGGGCATGGTATACCTCTGCTGCTACCTAAGTGATGACAACTTTATCCGGGAAACCTTCCACATGCCCAAAACCGTCGCCATGCAGTTCTGGGACCACTTTGCCCCGGTGTATTTTGGAGAGGGGATTCCTCTGAAGGAGATTGAGGAACTCATCCGCCCCTATGCCGGTCTCAAGACCCTCATCGTGGAACGCGACACCAAGCGACCCATGCCCGAGTTCCGCGAAGCGCTTTCGACGGTGCTATAATGCCCGGCGGGGGCAGTGCTCACGCTCCGTGAGGATTTCCGGACGGGCGCTTTTCGGCTGGAGGGGCTTTGACGGCGAACTCCTCCTTATACGGCCCTTCGGCCCGTAACGTTCGTCAAACAGACGCCGTCATCCGCTTCGCGGCACAGCCCCACCATCCGGCGCCCAATTGTCCGGAATCCTAAACTACGCTTAGACCAGCTGCCCCCGCCGAACAATTCTTTCGTCATGCCCGACTCCGATCGGGCATCTCCTATTCCTGGCCTGTTCTCGTCATGCCCGGCTTGACCGGGCATCTCTGTTAATATCCTTGTTGAAAACTTTTGACGGTTTTTTGACAGAATCGCTCTTGCTATTAAAGGGTGGTTTTCTTAAATTTGTAGCTGTTAACCACAGGCTATGCTATTAAGCCTATTATTTTTTGTGCCCCTTTATACCCTTAGTATAAAGCTAAGGGAGTATTTCCGCACGCGCTATTTTAGATTTATTGCATTGAATATTAAATCCTTAAATACATTATGCTTATGACCAAAAAAGAACTTTACACTTCACCCGAAGTGGACGTCTTCACAGTACAAACTGAAGGCGTAATTTGCCAGAGTACTGGTGACATGTCAATTCCTGATTGGCAGAACGGTAATGATTTCCCTAGTGTTTTTTAAAGGAGACACAACTATGAAAAATAATCTTTTCATTCTGGGCACCATCGCAGTAACTGCCGCTGCTCTTGTCTCCTGTAACAAAGAACAGGGAGATATCAAAGTTGACGATCCTCAAGGCGTTCCTTTTGAGGTTGTCGCTGGTACCGTAGAAACCAAGACTGTTAATGATGGTGTTCACACCACTTGGGCTGCTACTGATCACATTAACCTTTTCCATGCTGTTCACGGGGAAGCCACCTACAATCATGATGGTGATTTTACAGCAAAGGAAGCAGGTGCTGCCGTAGGTTTCACAGGTACGCTAAAAGCCGGCTCCGAACCCACAAGCGGTAACACTTATGACTGGTTTGCCTTGTATCCGTATGATAGCGGTTATACTGCTCCAGATGGTTCTAAGTTTGTTACAATTACTAGCTCCATGTATCAGACGGGCTATAACAGCACTGCCCATCTTGCCGGAAACAGAAGTAAGCTTGCTGGTAAGGTAGAGGATGTGGCTTTTGATGCCACCCCTTCTATAACTATGTACAATCTATCTTCGGTTATTAAACTGAATGTTAAGAATGCTCTTGCTTCTAATTCTATTTTTATTAAGAGCATTAAGATCACAGCACCTAACAAGATTACCGGCAAGTTTAATTTGGATATTACTGGAGCTACACCAGCCTTAAGCGAAATTGCTGAGGAAGGAAGCACTTCTATCACTTTGACGGTTAATTCACCCGCTGAACTTTCCGCCGATGGAACGGCTTCGTTCTATCTTCCCATTAAGCCTTTCACTGCCGCTGCTGGAAGCACATTTACGGTTGTTGTTACTACCAATAGAGGAACAGACACTATTGTATCTTCCGCCCTCGCCGCCGATTTCACTTTCCAGGCTGGTAAGATTCATAATATGAGCGTCAATTACGATGTCGATACACCAGCCAGCATTCCGTTCTCCATTACTGGTGCAAGTGGTAAAGCTGGATATGAAGGCGTGAATGGTCTCCAAGTGAATGGAGTAACCAGCAAAGACTATGCTGCGGAAAATTCACCTTATCTTGCTAAATGGGATACTGATGGCGCCACTCTTGACCTTTATTTCAATGCTCGTGCGGGTGTTGTATCCTTTGGCGTGAAGAAGATTGGTGGTGCAGGCGATTCTTCTATTAAAGTTAGTAGTAGCGCAAATGGCATCGATTATAGTGATGTAGAAACATTCAGTATTACGGGTGCACAAAACGCAATTGTCAACTGTGCGACAACGAATGAAGTTCCTTCAACCCACCGCTTTATCAGATTAACGTTCACTAAGGGTGCGAATATTGGTTTTGGCCCGTTCAGCGTAGCTGCTTATGGCGTACCTACCATTACTGCTGACGATATTAATGATATCCCCGCAGTTGGTGTGACCGATGCGACAACAACCTATGCAATTGCCAACTTCGCAGGTGAAGACGATGTGACCGTAACTCCTGATGGCACTTATGTGACAGCTGCTTCTGTGAACCACAGCACTAAGACCATCACTTACACGGTAGATCCCAACTACACGTATTCCGCAAAAGTGGGTACAATCACGATCAATTCCGCAGGAAACAGTTGCAGCAAGGTAATCAATGTTAACCAGTTAAGGTCCGATCTTTATTTGAACGACGGCACTTCTAATATCACCATTGTTCTCCCGAAGAATGAAACTTCTACCACCGTCACTGTTAAGACTAAGGAGTTCGGTTGGGGTGCAACTGTAAATCCGGCAGCTGAAAAGAATCTGTCGGCCACTCCTCTATCCGGTGCTGCAAGTGCATCTAATCAGACGATTACCATTTCTTCAACGACTGCGGCTGGAGATGACGAGCAGACGCTTGGTACTATTGTGATCTATCGAAATGGTAATACTAGCGACCCCCAGAAGCGTACAATAACAGTGAAGAAGGCCTCTTTGGCAACAGTGCTTTATTCTTGTGGATTTGAGTCAGCAGACGGCTTTTCGTCTAGCTCGACATATAACAGCACTTTAACTCAGGGCCCCGATGGAGGTAAATGGAAAACGTATTATGGAACGGTCTCAAATCAATCAGTGATTTCAGGTAGCTATTCATTAGCTATGCGCCGTTATAGCTCTGATGAAAACTGTGGCTATACTGAGATGCAGTTTGATGTTTCTGGTGCTCCTACTAAGGTGCAGTTCAATGCGAAGGCTGCTACATCAAATAGTGCGAGTTTACTATTGACTGTTGAATACTCTACCGATTCTGGTACAAGTTGGACAACCGTAACGGGTTTTAGCGCGAAGGCGTTGACCTCTTCTGCAGCATCATATAGCTTTAATGTGACCGGTGCTCCTGCAAAATACCGTCTGCGTTTCTCTATCGATGCTACATCAACGAAGCCTTCTTCAAAGAATGCTCAAATGACAATTGATGATATAAAGATTCTCAAAGAAGAATAACTCTTGAACTTGCATTATGCGGCAATCTCATTTGTATAGTGGGATTGCCGCATTTGTTATAAGACCAATTATGGCTGGGGAAGACATAATTACAGTCTTTATCTATCGTATTTCTGTAAATAAAACGTAAGCATGCGGGGAAGTACATCCGCTGACAAAGTGAGAGTCCAACCGACATAAGTTTGATGTCAGTTGGACTCTTCTTGTAGTGGTTGGATGTTACTGAACCGCGGCTGCCCAGTTTCCCGGCAGAAGATCCGAGAAGTCTTTTTGGCCCTGTTCGTACTGTGGGATGCGGCGAAGGACATCCTCGAGCCAGGCCCGTTCGTCCACGCCGTGAGCCTTGCAGGTGGCAAGCAAGGAGTACACCACGGCAGCTCTCTGGGCTGCCTCATCATCGCCGCAGAACAGGTAGTTCTTGCGGCCGACGGCCAGGGGCCTGATGCTGTTCTCTACCATGTTATCGTCTATCTTGTATCTGCCGTCGGTAACGTAGAGACTGAGTTTCTTAAGGATTCTGTAGGTATATGATATGGCTTCCTCCATCAGCGACTTAGGAGGACACTTGAGCAGATTTACCTCCATCCAGGTCTCGAACTTTTTGAGTTCAGGATAGGCCTTTTCCTGCCGCATGGATTTCCGGCGTTCATAGTTCGGCTTCTTGTCGGCCTCATCCAGGGCATCAGCTTCACGCTCAACTTCATACAGCTTTCCGATATAGAAGAGAGCTTCGTTCGCCAGCTTCTCATTTTCCTTCCTAGCCTCGAAGAACTTGCGTCTGGCATGCGCCCAGCAGCCCAGAAGGAGTTTCCCCTCCATCCCCTCAAAGTGCTCGTACACGATGTAACCGTCGCTCTGGATAGCCCCTTTGAAGTCTTTCAGCAGCCCCATGGCCACGCGGGTGCTCCGGGAACCGTGCTCATAGAAGAAGAAACGGTCCTCCGACATCACGTCTACAACACTCCATACATATCCCTTCACGGCACGGTGCGCCTCGCTGTCAATTACCGGCAACGTGCTTTCGTCCACCTGCACATAGTCACATGCCAGGACATGCGTCCTCAGTAGATTGTAGATAGGCTTGAGTTTCCCAACCACCGCCTTGAACCAGTCGTTGATGGTGGAGGGACTGAGGCTGACTCCCAACTCCTTGTAACTCTCTATCACCCTGTAGAACGGCAGGTGGTAATGATACTTGCTGATAATGATGTCCGCCAGTAGAGAGGCGTCGGCCATGCATTTGTGGAGCGGCGCGGGAGGCAGAGTTGCAATCTCGAAGGTTTTCCGGTCCGGATTCTCCATCTGGAGCTTGCTCTTGAGAACGAACTTGTGTCGGATGATCCGGCGGATGTACATCTTACGGGGTACAAGGACCAGGCTGTCCGTTACCTCCGGAGCCATCTCGGTATAGTCATCCGCATTGTCTAGATCAGGATAAAGATGCTCCTCCTTCACTTCCAGGCGGCTGGTATCAAAGGGCTTGCGTACCTTACGGTCGTGAGCTTCTACACGGATAAGTTTGTCCTGCTCGGCAACCGACTTCACGGCTTCTTTATCCAAGCGAGCCTGTTCGTCCGGGTCCATCTCCTGAACGAAAAGGCTGCCGGTAAGTTCCTCCGGCTTTTCCGGAAGACGCACCCGCTCGGTCTTCTGGCCGAAGAGCATCTGGGCGTATTTGGCAAGTGTTTGCTGGGCGCGAAGAAGACGATCCTGAAGCCCGGAGTTTTCTTCTCTGAGCTTGGCGTTTTCGGCTTCCAGGGCCTGCATCTTTTTCTGTTCTTCGGCGGTCATTTTACCCGTTCTTTCTGTATGTAAAGTTACGAAAAAACGGCCACATATGCAAGTCTGAGGCCGTTTTTCTTCAATTTATTTTGCTGATTTTCAGATGGTTTTCATCTCCTTCAAAGACTCCTCCATCCGGATGTCCCGGAGTGCCTTCAGGCGCCGTAACCGACGCCTCGGATTATCAATGATTCCCTGGATGGTATCAATCAGTTTGTGCCATTCGAAGGGGGTGATGGTGGGATCCCCCTCCTGTACACGCTCCACAAGGTGCATCCTTCCGTGGTCCAGGCGCTTGTTGTAGATGACCAGACCACCGGGTTCATAGCGCAGCAGCTTCAACATATTGTTCGATGCGTTCACGAACACAAAGACGTCTCCGCTGTACAGGTTCTGCTGCATGCAGTTGTTCACGATACCGCTCAGCATGTTGAAGTTCTTCCGCATATCCGTCGGCTTCGAGTAAAGCCAGAACTTCGTGCCGTCTCCAAGGCTGAACATAGCTATAGGCTTTTCAGGATTGTGTATACCATCGCAGGAGTCAGACCGCCCTGGATGCGCATGTCCGTACCGGCAATCGTACGAAGCTCGATACTCATCCAGTTCTCTGCCGCAGGATCCGCTTTGGACTTACCACGTGAACCCGGATACGTTGTGGCTGCCATTACTGCCGGAGGCATGCTGCCGGCTACAGGTACGAACCCTTCTGGGACGGCTTCGCGGGCATATTTCTTCTTCCACCAGAAGTATTGGTGCTCCGGAATGCCCTTTTCTTGTAACACTCGTTTGATGGAGATCCCTTTCTCCCGGCTCTCCGCCTGGATCTCTTCGATTTGTTCTCGGGTTATCATAAAACTGTTGGTTTGATATTAGTGGGG
>JAIKYL010000171.1 GCA_024683255.1 Bacteroidales bacterium
AGGGTGGGGAATACGTAGACGAAATTAACGTCGTCCCGGGTTTGCTTGAGCTCAATCACGGAGCCGTCCTTGAGGGTGAAACGCACGGAGGATTCCTACCATTTCGAGTACGACGCCCCCGTGCGTTTCACCCTCAAGGACGGCTCCGTCATCGAACTCAAGCAGACCCGGGACGAAGTGAATTTTGTCTATGTGTTCCCCACCCTGGAGGAACTCCGGCGCCTGGCCGGGGGCATCGAGTCCCTGTCCATCGTCCATGAGAACGGCGTGGTGGTGGACACCTTCACCGGCGCCATCGGAGAAGGCGAATTCAGCTTTGCCGATGCGGTGAACCAGCAGCTCCAGCTCCTGCTGTCCCTGTCGGAACGCTAAGTTTGTTGCCGTTTACGTATTTTTCACTAACTTTGCACCCGCAAAACCGGTTCCGTAGCTCAGCTGGATAGAGCAACAGCCTTCTAAGCTGTGGGTCTCGGGTTCGAATCCCGACGGAATCACGAAAGGAATGGACGCCACGGTCGAAGACTGTGGCGTTTGACGTGCAGGAGGGTGCCAAGCTTGCTTGAGCACCCTCCTGTGCGGCAAATGACATCCCTGCACCGCAGGGGTGGCGTCCATTCTATGTTCGATGATGAGCCCCCGCAGGGGAGGGAAATGGCCCGCAGGGCCAAATCCCGCGGGATTTCACCCCTCCCAATCGCTTCGCTCAACACCAGAAACATTTCCTTTTCCCATGATTTCGTCGGGAATTCAATAAAATTCACTATCTTGCATGCTGATTATCAAATACAAAGAGTCATGAGAATTGCCATCATTGGGGCGGGGAACATGGGCGGCGCTACGGCGTTGGGTCTTTTCCGCTTTTGCCCCGGGCTGGAGATTACCGTTACTGCAAAGCACCGGGAGACCTTGGAGAAATACACCGTCATCGGCCTTAATGCCACTTTGGACAACGTTCAGGCGGCCAGTTGGGCCGATGTCATTATCCTGGGCGTTAAGCCCTGGCTGGTGAAAGAGGTGCTGGAACCGCTGCTTCCCCATCTGAAAGACAAGCTGCTGTTCTCCCTGGCAGCCGGCATTCCCGGGGAACAGCTCAGGGAATGGGTGGCCGATGCCGCCCCGGAAGGCGTCTATACCGTTATTCCCAACCTGGCCATCGAGATTGGTGAAAGCATGACTTTCGCGCACGAAATCATCGGCACGGAAGCTACCCGGAAATGCCTTCTGGACCTTTTCAACGCCGTAGGGAAAACCCAGCTGGTGAATGAAAAACAGCTGGGCGCCGGGATGATGGTGGCCTCCTGCGGAACCGCCTTCGCGCTGCGTTATGCCAGGGCCTCCATGGAAGGCGGCGTGCAACTGGGCCTGTATCCCGCCCAAGCACTGGAAGCGGTCCTTCAGACCATCAAAGGCGCGGCCGATCTGGTGGATGCCCACGGAACCCATCCGGAGCAGGAGATTGACAAGGTAACCACCCCCGGCGGCATCACCATCCGCGGTCTCAACGCCATGGAAGAAGCCGGCTTTTCCAATGCCGTTATTCAAGGACTCATCAGCTGGAAATAACGTTTCCCGGCCTTGCGGTTTTGGCAGTACGGCCATTTTTTTGTAAATTGGCGCATAATTTACTGCCATGAAAAAAGTTCTTCTTTGGATTATCGGCATCCTTGCCGTACTCTGCATTGCCATCTGGTGCATCTGGGGTGGCGAAATCGCCAGCATCCGTTCCATCGAATCCGTGGACGGGAACGAGTATCTCTACAGGATGGAATACAAGGCCGCCTATGACCTTGACGACGTAATTGCCAACGACATTGACGAAAACGCCGAACTGCTGGATTACGTGATCGGCCGTATCGGCAAGGGCATCCCCATCAAGATGAAAAGCGCCCAGGTGGCCGATGAAGAAGGCGAACTGGCCACCATGAACTGCACCTCCTTCCAGGCCACAAAGGCCGATGGAGAGGGCTTCTGGTACGGCCGTAACTACGACTATTTCAAGAATCCCACTATGGTCACCGTATCCCATCCCAAGAAGGGATACGCATCCATTGCCGTGAGCGATATGTCCCACTTCGGTTATTCGCTGGAAAAGCTGCCCACCTCACTTGGAGCCAAGCTCAGCTGCCTGGCGGCCATTTACGCCCCGGTGGACGGCATCAACGAGAAAGGACTCTGCACCTCCATCATGGCCCTTCCCAAACAGGCCTCCCAGCAGGACACCCCCAAACATGACGTGGGTACCACCATCATCATGCGCCTGTGGCTGGACCGCTGCGCCACGGTAGAGGAAGCACTGGCAATGCTGGAAACGGTGGATGTGCGGCACGACGCAGCCGTGGGCTCCGGCTATCACTATATGGTGGCCGATGCCACGGGTGACTGCGCCGTGGTGGAATTCGACAAAGAGGACGGCTGGAAAACCATGATTGTCCGGAAGGCCGAGGGAGAGAACTACATGCTGGTTACCAACCACCTGCTCTCCCAGAAATACTACACTACCGAACCGGATCCTGCCGTTGGCAATCCCCACAGCAAGAGCTGGTGGCGCTACGAGACCGCCGGGAACTATCTCCGGAGCCATAACGGCACCCTCACCCTGGGCCAGGCTCAGGAATGCCTTGCCCTGGTTCACTGGAAAGACCTGATGTGGGACAACGGCACCGTGGAAGACACCCAGTACAGCAATGTATACGACCAAAAGGCCATTACACTGGCGTTAAGGAACTGGAACGACTACGAGACCACCCACCATTTTGGCCTGTAAAGCTCCGCAATTATCTGTCATTCTTTTATTTACCGCACTGGTTCTAAGCAGCTGCGGCGCTTCCCGCGTAGCTACCCAGGGCCAGGAAGGGTTCAAATACTGGCTGGAGAGCAGCTATGAGTCCCAGATGTATCAGCAGGACCGCGTGATGCTGGTGGATCCGCAGGGGGATGCCATGCTCATCCGGAAACTGGACACTGCCTTTGTGAAGCTGACTTCGGCCTTTTTCCACCAGGATCTCCCCCAGGCCGTGTCAGACAGGGAAAGAAAGGCCGGAGATGCCGATTTCAAGATAGGGAGAACCTATTCCCTGGACAATGAGCGGCTGCTGGAGCAGTTCGCGGAAATCATCCGCCGGAACTATCCCGCCATTACGCCGTATCTGGGAGAAGAACACGTCTGGTCCCGCGAAGCAAAAGTATATAACCTGTATGGTTACTGGCACCGCCTGTGGAGAAGGTTTTCCGGCAGGCAGCAGGACTTTCCCATTCCTGTAATCATGCGGAGCAAACTGCTCATGTGCCTGGCTTGCGGCTGGACCTCCCGCTATTGCATAACCGGAACGGAAGAAGCTCTTACAGAGCGTATTATGTCTTATCCGGACCGCAGTCTGCAAATCCATGAGCTGTTTGCAGAAAGCTATGTTCTAAACCAGGGGAATCTCTATATGACGCTCCTCGCCTGCGAAAATGTGCTCACAGGCCACCCCCACCGGGCAGAGCGGGAACTGGACCCGCTCCAACAGAAACTCTCCTACATCCGGAACGATTCAAAACCCCTGGGCGACAACTATGGCGCCTGGTACCACTTCTTCGGCATAGCCCTCTATGGCATGCTGCGTCCCCAATTTGTCTCCACTTTTGTGGCCAATACGGAAAGCCTGGGTTCTTTCTTCATGGAAGGACCGGACCGACAGGAAACCCTCATAAACTATTACGGAGCCCTTTTTGGCAAAGAGCTCCGCAAAATCATCAAAAAAGGCAGCTGGAAGACCGCTCAATAGCCAAGACGCTCCAGCGTTGCCTCCGGATCCGGAACGGATGCAGGGGCCGACGGACTGCGAAGGCCATGGTCCAGCAGGTACTGCAGGGTAAGGTCCGAACGATTGGTGAAGAAGCCGTCCGAACGGGAAGTCTGCTCCTCCATCTGGACCACGGAATCAAAGGAATAGGGATGGTTGAGCATGCCGGCCTTGCGCACCAGATCGGCCTGCCAGGCGTTGTTGAGTTCCGAGTAATTGTTGGGCTCGCCGGAGATGGACGGTCCGCTGATGTTGGCGCCGTTGGCCTTGGCCCAGTCCAGAATGGCCTGGAAGCCCTCCGGTGTATCCAGGTCTCCGCCCGGGATCTCTTCCGGACAAGGCGGCCACAGAAGGAAACACATGGGAAGCTTTCCCTTGAATACGGCGTTGGCCCTCACCAGGGAGGCCGGCGAGAAGGTTTGCAGGATCACCTTTCCGGCGGTTTTTCCCACCTGCACCTTGCCATCCTTGTAAAACTCCTTCTCCGTAGCGGGGGAAGTGATAATGTTCCACCCCGCATCGTCCAGAATGTCGTACACCCGCAGTTCCATGTCCTCCGGATTCACCTCCGGCTCCTTGAATTCAATGTAGATACCGGGCCGATGACCTCCGTCGGCAGGGTCCGCCTCATAGGCCTGAGCAAAATCATAATCCAGCAGTTCCATGTATTTTCCATCTTCGGGAGCCGTAGAGCGGATTTCGGAGAGGGTTTTTCCTTCGCAGGATGCCTTTAATTTCCAGGGCAATATGCGGTGACCGTCGGCATCCCGGCGGAGCCGCTTTCCCTCGGCATAGGCAATCTGGTCCTGGAGGGCCGATACATACTGGCTGCCCGCAAAAGCTTCACGCGCCTGCTCCGGACGGGCCTCGTTGAACCAGGATCCCGCATCCAGCATGAGCAGCTCCACATAATAATAGGAGGCGGCGAAATAAGGCTTGAACGCCTCCCTGTCGATGGAAAGCTGCTCATCGGCATCGGCCTCCGAGAAGCCCAGGGACAGGTAGAAATCCCTTCTGGCAGAGGGCACCTCCGCCCCAAAGACCTCCTCTATGTTGGTGGTGCGGGTAAGGTTCACGTCGTGATTGGCCAGGATAATGCCGTCCTTGGTGCACTGGAGGTCGCTTTCCAGATAATCCGCGCCCATTTCCCGGGCCCAGCGCCAGGCGCTCTCCGTCTCTTCCGGAGCCCAGTAGGTGGAACCGCGGTGGGCCATTACAGCATAGGCGGGGACATTCTTGTTTATTTCCGGGGACTTCTCTCCGCTGCAGGCGGCGAGGGCTGAGGCGACCATGACCAAGAGGACTAAACGATAATTCATATTTGCTTACAATTTTTTACAAAAATAAGAAAAATATGATTAAAAATGCGTAACTTGGCCTTCCAAAACTAACAACCAAAAATCTAACAATGAAAATCATCTCAGCCGATGCTCTTGAAAGCATCAGACGGGAGGCTGCCCTGGCCCTGGCCGTCAGGGAGGAGAGCAACCTTACCGTAAGCGAGCAGCCTTGCGGCCTGGATAAAGGGACGCCACACATGCAGATCCTTTGCTGCGGCGGTACGGGTTGCAAAGCCTCCGAAAGCGCAAAGATCGTTGAGAATTTCCGCTCCATCCTCAAGGAACACGGCATTGCCGACAAGGTGGAAGTCATGGTTCCCGGCTGCTTCGGTTTCTGCGAAAAAGGTCCCATCGTAAAGATTATCCCGGACAATACGTTCTATACCTCGGTGCGCCCGGAAGACGTGGAAGAGATTGTCACTTCCCATATCATCGGCGGAAACCGGGTGGAGCGGCTCCTGTACATGGACCCCGGCACCGGAAAGCATATCAGTGACTCCAAGCACATGAATTTCTACCGCAAGCAAATGCGAATCGCCCTTCGCAACTGCGGTTTCATTGATCCGGAGAATATCCTGGAATACATTGCCAGGGACGGCTACAAGGCCCTTTCCGACAGCCTCAACCGGGACAGCCTGGAGGTCCTGGCCGATATCAAAGCCTCCGGCCTCCGCGGTCGCGGCGGCGCCGGCTTCCCCACGGGCGTAAAGTGGGAGATTGCCCGCAAGTTCAACGCAGAGCACAAATACGTGGTGTGCAATGCCGATGAAGGAGACCCGGGTGCCTTCATGGACCGTTCCATCATGGAAGGAGACCCCAACTCCGTGATTGAAGCCATGATGATCTGCGGTTATTGCATCAACGCCAACCATGGCCTTATCTATATCCGTGCGGAATATCCGCTGGCTGTGCACCGTCTGCAGGTGGCCATCTCCCAGGCCCGCGAATATGGCCTGCTGGGAGACAACATCCTGGGTACGGACTTCTGCTTCGACATTGAAATCCGCTACGGCGCAGGTGCCTTTGTGTGCGGCGAGGAAACCGCCCTCATCCATTCCATGGAAGGAAAGCGCGGCGAGCCCACCCTCAAGCCCCCGTTCCCGGCCGAAGCCGGTTATTTCGGCTATCCCACCAACGTGAACAACGTGGAAACCCTGGCCAACGTACCCGTCATCCTCACCAAGGGTCCCCAGTGGTTTGCCTCCATCGGCACGGAGAAATCCAAGGGCACCAAGGTATTTGCCCTGGCCGGCAAGATCAACAACGTGGGTCTCATTGAAGTGCCCATGGGTACTACGCTCCGTGAGATTATCTACGACATCGGCGGCGGCGTAAAGGGCGGAAAGAAGTTCAAGGCCGTGCAGACCGGCGGTCCTTCCGGCGGCTGCCTCACGGAAAAGCACCTGGACATTCCCATCGACTATGAGAGTCTGGCTGCAGCCGGCTCCATGATGGGTTCCGGCGGTATGATCGTGATGGACGAGGACGACTGCATGGTGTCCGTGGCCAAATTCTTCCTGGAATTCACCGTGGGCGAATCCTGCGGCAAGTGCACGCCCTGCCGTATCGGCAACAAGCGGATGCTGGAAATCCTTACCCGCATCACGGAAGGCCGCGGCAAGATGGAAGACATCGAGACGCTGGAAAACCTGGCCAAGGTAATCAAGGACACGGCCCTGTGCGGTCTGGGACAGACCTCCCCCAACCCGGTCCTTTCCACCATAGCCAACTTCCGCGAAGAATACGAGGAGCATGTAAAGGACCATGTGTGCCGGGCCCGCAAGTGCAAAGCCCTGCTCACCTACAGCATCGACCCGGTGCTGTGCAAGGGCTGCAGCGCCTGTGCCCGCGGCTGCCCCGCCGAAGCCATCGCCGGAGAGGTCCGCAAACCTTTCGTTATCAATCCCGAGAAGTGCATCCGCTGCGGCATGTGCTTGAGCCGATGCAAGTTCGGAGCCATTAACGTAATCTAAATGTGCCCTATGGAAAACATGATTAACCTTACAATCGATAACCGCCCCGTGTGTGTTCCCCAGGGAACCACCGTCCTGGATGCGGCCGCTTCCGTGGGGATTGACATTCCCGCCCTGTGCCACCTGGACCTCAAGGGCACCTGCGTAAAGAACGCCCCGGCTTCCTGCCGCATCTGCGTGGTGGAAGTGCAGGGCCGCCGCAACCTGGCCCCTTCCTGCGCCACCCTGGTGACGGAAGGCATGGTTGTGAATACCAATTCGGCCCGTGTGATCCGCGCCCGCAAGACCGTGGCGGAACTCATCCTGTCCGACCATCCCAACGATTGTCTCACCTGCCCCAAGTGCAACCACTGCGAACTGCAGAAGCTGGTTACGCGTTTCAACATCCGTGAGATGACCTACAAGGGCGAACAGTCCACCCGCAAGAAAGAACAGACCCTTTCCATTACCCGCAACATGGACAAGTGCATCCTCTGCCGCCGCTGCGAAAGCGTTTGCAACAACGTCCAGAGCGTGGGTGTGCTGGGTGCTGTCCGGCGTGGTTTTGACACCACCATCGCCCCCACCTTCGACCGCATGTTCTCGGAGACGGATTGCACCTACTGCGGCCAGTGCGTGGCGGTGTGTCCCACCGGCGCCCTCACCGAGCACGACAACACGGACCGTCTGCTGGACGATCTTTGCAATCCTGACAAGGTGGTTGTAGCCCAGCCCGCCCCCGCCGTGCGCGTGGCCTTGGGAGAGGAGTTCGGCTATGAGCCCGGCACCATCGTGACCGGGAAGCTGGCCACTTCGCTCCGCCGCCTGGGCTTTGACTATGTCTTTGACACGGATTTTGCGGCCGACCTTACCATCATGGAGGAAGGCTCGGAAATCCTTTCCCGCCTCAAGGCTTTCCTGGGCGGAGACAAGAGCGTAAAACTGCCCATCATGACTTCCTGCTGCCCGGCCTGGGTGAACTTCTACGAGCACAACTTCCCGGATCTGCTGGAATATCCTTCATCGGCCAAATCCCCGGCCCAGATGTTCGGCGCCGTTGCCAAGACCTACTGGGCCCAGAAGATGGGCATCCCGCGGGAGAAGTTGGTGGTGGTATCCATCATGCCCTGCCTGGCCAAGAAGTACGAATGCGAGCGCGATGAGTTCAAGGTGGACGGCAATCCGGACGTGGACTACAGCATTTCCACCCGGGAACTGGCCCGCCTCATCAAGCGTTCCAACATAGATTTCCGTTCCCTGGAAGACTCCGACTTTGACAAGCCGCTGGGAGAAAGCTCCGGCGCGGCCGTCATCTTCGGCGCCACCGGCGGCGTGATGGAAGCGGCCCTCCGTACCGCTTACGAACTTCACACCGGAAAGACCCTTCCGCGCATCGACTTCCACGAAGTCCGCGGCCTGGAAGGCATTAAGGAAGCCACCATCGACCTGGACGGATTCCCGCTCAAGGTGTGCGTGGCCCATACCCTGGGGAATGCCCGGTATCTCATGAACAAGCTCCGTGCAGGAGAACTGGATTACCATGTGGTGGAAGTGATGGCCTGCCCCGGCGGCTGCATTGACGGTGCAGGACAGCCCTACCATCACGGAAACGTGGAGATTATCAAGGCCCGCGCCAAGGCCATCTATGCCGAAGACGCCGGAAAACCCATCCGCAAGAGCCACGAGAATCCCGATATCCAGAAGCTGTACAAGGAATTCCTGGGTGAGCCGCTGAGCGAGCGGGCGCATCACCTCCTTCACACCCGTTATTTCGATAAAACCATCAAGTAGCCATGAGTGAGATTAAAGTATCCTGCGAGGCTCTCCGCCAGGTGGAGGAGATCTGCCGCAAATTCAATAACGACCCCGGTGAACTCATTACCATCCTCCATGAAACCCAGAATACCCTGGGTTATCTGCCGGAGGCGGTACAGCGGGTGATTGCCCGGGAACTGGGCATATCGGCCCAGAATGTCTATGGCGTGGTAACGTTCTACTCTTTCTTCTCCATGGTTCCCAAAGGCAAGTATCCGGTGTCCGTCTGTCTGGGCACAGCCTGTTATGTCCGCGGTTCGGACAAGGTGCTGGAAGAGTTCAAGCGTGTGCTGGGCATCGAGGTGGGCGAAACCACCCCGGACGGCAAGTTCTCCCTGGACTGCCTGCGCTGCGTGGGCGCCTGCGGCCTTGCGCCGGTGGCCACCATCGGCGAGAAAGTCTATGGCCGACTGAACCCCTCCGACATCAAGAAGATTGTTGCCGAGTTTGAGGATTAAGGAAGGGAAACCCTTTCCAGCATTCCCTGCAACTGGGCGATAGCGATCCCGTAATTGGTGATGGGCACTCCCGCAAGGAGTGCCTTTCTTATGCGGGAACGGACCAGGGTTTTATGGGCCACGCAGGCGCCGCAGTGGATAATGAGGTTATAGGCCGACAGGTCTTCCGGAAAATCGTTTCCGGCGGCAACTTCCACCTGCAGGTCCTGCACTCTTTTGCGAAGAAGGGCGGGAATCTTAACCCGGCCAATGTCTTCCGTATCCGGAACGTGGGTGCAGGCCTCGGCAATTAGGACGCGGTCTCCGGCCTTCAGACGGCCGATGGCTCCGGCACCTTCTATAAAAACTCCGATATCCCCCTTTGACGCCGCCAGCAGGATGGAAAAGGAGGTGAGCGGCCACTCCGGCGGAATGGTTTCGTTCACCAGCTTAAATACTTGGGAATCTGTGATTACCAGATTGGGAGTAAAGCCTTTTATTGCATCGGAGAGCGATTCCGGGGTGCAGCATACCGGAACGCAGCCGCGGTCCAGCAGCTCCCGGAGCACCTGTACCTGCGGCAGGATGAGCCTTCCTTTGGGCGCCTCACTGTCCTGTGGCATTACCAGCAGTACTTTATCACCGGCTTTTACCAGCTTTCCGGTAAGGAACTGTTCCTGCTCTTTGGGAGCCGCGGCAAGCAGCTCTTGCAGCAGGGACTCTATGCTCTGTCCCCGTTTGTAATGCACGATGGGAATGCCTGCAGCACGGAGATCGGAAACCACGGATGAGTTTTCCAGCACAACCGCAATATCCGTTTCGTCCAGGATGCGGCGGGTTAGACGCGTTCGTTCGGAGCCCAAGATACCCTCATCGTCCAGGCCGGCCGTGTCTATGAGCACGCAGGGCCCCAGGTCGGGCAGTTCGATGGCCTTCCGGACTGGGTCCGTGGTGGTGCCCGGCACAGGACTCACCAGCGAAACCTCCTGGCCGGCCAGGGCATTGACCAGCGTGGATTTCCCGCTGTTGGTAGGGCCGAAAAACGCTATGTGAAGCCTTTCCATAAGCTAGAATCTAAAATCGTGGGCGCCGTTCTCAATCTCCGTGAGATGGCGGGCGCAAATGTCCCGGACCTTGTCCACGGGAATATCGGCCAGGCTCTTTTGGATGAGCCGTTCGCCTACTTCCCGGGTAGCGGGAGAGGCATAGTCCACCAGGTATTCCTTTAAGGTCATAAGGGCGTTGGGCGTGCAGCAGAGGCTTATTTTCCCGCTTTTGCACAGGCTCATGAAACGGTCTCCGGTGCGTCCCTCCCGGTAGCAGGCGGTGCAGAAGGAAGGGATATGGTCGTTTTCCAGGAGCCAGCGCACCACATCGTCCAACGGACGGGTATCCGACACATCGAACTGCGCCGTCTCGTTGTGCCGCTCCACGCTGGTATAGCCGCCCACGCTGGTGCGCGACCCGCCGCTGATCTGGGAAATCCCGCAGTGGAGCAGCTGCTCTCTCATCCGGGCGCTTTCCCGGGTGGAAATGATCATACCGGTATAAGGGACGGCCACCCGGAGTACGGCCACCAGCTTCCGGAAGATGCCATCCGGCAGGGCGTCCGGGAAATCTCCCAGGGAGATGTCATCGGCCGGGCAGATGCGGGGGACGCTGATGGTGTGCGGTCCCACCCCGAAGCGGGCCTCCAGGTGCTCCGCATGCATGAGCAGCCCCGCCAGTTCGTAACGATACCCGGCCAGGCCGAAGAGTACGCCGATACCCACGTCGTCGCAGCCGCCCTCCTGGGCGCGGTCCATGGCCTCCGTATGCCATTCATAATTGCTCTTGGGGCCCGTAGGGTGCAGCTTTTTGTACTGCTCCTTGTTGTAGGTCTCCTGGAAAAGGATATATGTGCCGATGCCCGCCGCCCGAAGCTTCCTGTAGCTCTCCACGTCCGTAGCTGCGATATTCACGTTCACCCGCCGGATGGAATTCCCGCCCTCGTTCACGGAGTAAATGGTGCGGATGGAATCCAGGATATACTCCAGCGGATTGTGGACAGGGTCCTCCCCTGCCTCCACGGCCAGGCGTTTGTGTCCGGTCCGGATAAGGGCGCGGACCTCTTCCTCAATCTCTGCCTGGGACAGCTTCTTGCGGGGGATGCTGCGGTTTTTGGCATGATAGGGACAGTACACGCATCCGTTTACGCAGTAATTGGACAGGTACAGCGGGGCAAACAGGACAATTCTGTTGCCATAGAATTTCTGCTTGATTTCTCCGGCCAGACGGAACAGCTGTTCCTCCAGGGCCGGATCCTCACAGTCCATGAGCGTGACCGCCTCCCGGTGCGTAAGCCCTTTGCAAAGGGCCGCCTTTTCCAGGATTTCCCGCACCCGGGCAGGACTGCGGCTCTCCCGGGCCGCCTCTTCCAGGGTTTGCAGTATCTCATCGTGGCAGATGAACTCATCGGCATGGACAGAAGAAGGATTGTACATAGCTTTACGAAGTTTTTTTATAATCTCCCCTCCCGGGGTTTTGGGTATATCCGGCTGCGGAGAGTTCTTTACGAAGCTCTCGCAAGGCCTCCGCCCCGTCCGTGTCCGGCTTTCCCCGGTAAAGGGAATACGCCTGCCGATACGCCCGGGGCGTGAAATTGGGCATGATTACGTTGGCGCCCGCCAGGATCCCTTCCAGCCGCCCTCCCGGAGCGAGGGTGGAAAGGGCCGTGGTAGAAGGAATGAGCGTATCCGGCAGCATGAGCCGGAGGATGGAATAAATCCGGAGGGTAAGCGCGGCGCTCCCGGCAGGGAAATGCCCCAGCGGCGTGTCCGGATGCGGAATAAACGGGCCGATGCCCGCCATCTCCGGGCGGAAACGCTCCATGAGGCGGATATCCTCCAGGAGGTTTTCCACCGTTTGGGCGGGGCTTCCCACCATCATCCCCATCCCCACCTGGTAACCCAGGCGACGCAGCTCCTCCAGGCACGCCAGGCGGCTTTCCAGCCGCATCTGCGAAGGATGCAGCTGTGCATAATGGGCCTGAGATGCCGTTTCGTGCCGGAGCAGATACCTGTCGGCCCCGCTTCGTCGGAGAAGGGCATAGGTCTCAAAGGGAAGTTCTCCCAGGGAAAGGGTGATGGCGGCTTCCTTCCAGCGGGAACGGATTTCGGCCACGACGGGGACCAGGGACAAGGCGGCCGAGGGGTTCTCCCCGCCCTGAAGCACAAAGGTCCGGATGCCCTCCTTCCAGGCCGCTTCGCAAGCGCCAAGGATCTCTTCCCGGGAAAGCGTATAGCGGGGGACAGAGCGGTTGCCCTTGCGGATGCCGCAGTACAGGCAGTCCTGGCGGCAGACGTTGCTCCACTCGATGAGCGCCCGCAGCCAGACCTGCTTTCCAAAGCGCTCCACGGCCACTTCCCGGGCGTTCAGGTAAAGGTTTTCCACCAGGGAAGCATCTTCGCTTTCCAGCAGTTTACGGAGCCCTTCATCGGCAAGAGTCCGCTTTTCCCTGAGTTCGCTTACAAGAGGGTTCATTTATCCCGATTGTTTACGCAAAATTAATGAATAAAAGGCAAAAAATCGCTATTTTTGCAGGAAAGAAACCCTCGTCCATGAAAAGAATAGTAACGTTTGGAGAAATCCTGCAGCGCTGGTCCAAAAACGGCGCCCGGCGCCTGAGCCAGGGCTATGACTGGGAAGGCCATTTCGGCGGTTCAGAGGCCAATGTGGCCGTCTCACTGGCCAAACTGGGCAACCATGTGGGTTACGTTTCCCGCATTCCGGACAACGCCGTGGGGCGGGCCTGCCTGCAGGAACTCCGCTATCAGGGAATAGACGTAAGCGACGTAGTGCTGGGCGGGGAGCGCCTGGGTACGTACTACTTTGAGGCGGCCACCTCCGTGCGCCGCGGGCAGGTGGTCTATGACCGGCAGGGTTCGTCTTTCTATTCATCGGCCCCGGGCATGTTCCCCTGGCGGGAAATCTTCGGCCGTACAGACATTTTCCACTGTTCCGGCATCACCTGCGCGGTATCTCCATCGGCCACGGAGGCCACCTTCGAGGCGGTGAAGACGGCTAAGGAAATGGGCCTCAGGATCACCTGCGACATCAATTACCGCAAGAACCTCTGGAAATACGAGGGGGCCGATGCCCACCGCACCCTGAACGCCCTCATGCAGTACAGCGACTTCATCTTCGGGGACCAGGACGAATGGGAAGTGGCAACCGGCGTAAAGCAGATCCCCATGGACCACATGCAGGCCGATACCAAGCTGGACATGGACGCCTACCGCCGTTATTTCGACGAAATGCACCGCCAGTTCCCCCACTGCCGGGAGATGATGCTGGGCCTGAGGAACCAGATGACATCGGCCCATCACACGCTCACGGCGCTGCTCTGGTACGACGGAACAATTTACACCTCCCGCATTTACGACATCCAGCCCATCGTGGACCCTGTGGGCGTGGGAGATGCTTTTGTGGCCGCCTACATCCATGCGGCCGAAAAATGGCCGGGCAATCCCCAGCAGGGCCTGGACTTTGCCGTGGCAGCCGCCCAACTTAAGAATTCCGTTGTGGGAGACTTCAACCTGGTCACCGAAGAGGAAATACTGGAACAGTTATAATTTTGATTAACAGATATTTAACAAATTGTCCCTGTGTCGTACGGCACAGGGACAATTTGTTAATATGCTAGCAATCAATTACTTCACCATTCCGCTGAAGCCCATGAAGGCCAGGGCCAGGATACCCACGCTGATGATGGCGATGGGGACGCCCTTGAAGGCCTTGGGAACCTCGTTCAGGGCCAGGTGCTCCCGGATGCCCGCGAAGATCACCATCGCAAGGCCGTAGCCCAGGGAGGTGGCAAAGGCATACACCAGGGCCTGTCCCAGGTTGAGCATGCCGCCGGGCACAAAGGAGAACTGCTTGGTAACCACATTGATGGCTACACCCAGCACGGCGCAGTTGGTGGTAATGAGGGGCAGGAAGATACCCAGGGCCTGATACAGGCTGGGGCTAACCTTCTTGAGCACAATCTCCACCATCTGCACCAGCGCCGCAATCACCAGGATAAAGGCGATGGTCTGCAGGAAAGTAAGGCCGAAAGGCACCAGCAGATACTGATTGATCAAATACGTTACCAGCGTTGCCAGCGTTATCACGAAGCACACGGCCATGGACATGCCCGTGGCGGTGGACAGCTTGTTGGAAACGCCCAGGAAGGGGCAGATACCCAGGAACTGGGCCAGGACGATATTGTTGACGAAAATCGCCGAGATAATAATCAGAAAGTACTCCATAGCCTAGCTCTTTTTAACGAACTTGTTGAACAGGACCATCAGGTAGCCCAGGCACAGGAAAGCGCCGGGAGCCATCACGAAAGCCAGCATGCCGTCGTGTCCGCCGATGAAGTTGTAGCCGAAGGCACTGCCGGAACCAAGGATCTCGCGAACGAGGCCCAGCACCGTGAGCGAGCAGGTGAAGCCGATACCCACACCCAGGCCGTCACAGGCGCTTTCCAGCACATTATGCTTGTTGGCAAAGGCCTCGGCGCGGCCCAGGACGATGCAGTTTACTACGATGAGCGGGATGAACAGGCCCAGCGTCTCGTACATAGCGGGCGTATAGGCCTGCATGAGGAGCTGCAGCAGCGTCACGAAGGTGGCGATGACCACGATGTACACCGGAATGTGCACCTTGTCCGGCACCACCGGGGCAATGGCCGATATGGCCATGTTGCTAAGGACCAGCACAAAGAGCGTGGCCAGGCCCATGGACATGCCGTTGATGGCCGATGTGGTGGTTGCCAGCGTAGGGCACATGCCCAGGAGCAACACAAAGGTGGGGTTGTTCTTAACCAGACCGTCGGTAATCAGTTTGAATTTACTCATTGCTCAGTCCTCCTTCATTAGATGCCCGATCGGTGTCGGGCATGACGGTTTCGTCATTGCCGGCTTGACCGGCAATCTCCTTAAAAACAGTCAGGGCGTTGGCCACTGCCTGCGTATAGGCGCGGGAAGTGATGGTGGAAGCGGTGATGGCGTCCACGTCTCCGCCGTCCTTCTTCACGGAAAGGATCTTCACGGAAGGATCGAAGCCCCTCCACTGGTCCATGAACTTGACGTCCGTATTGCACTTGGCGCCCAGGCCGGGAGTCTCCGACTGGGACAGCACGGAGGTGTTGTACACTACGCCGTCCGGGGTAACACCCACCATAAGGGTGAGGTTGCCGCCGAAGCCCACAGTAGTGGACTCGATGGCGTATCCCACCACGGCGTCGCCGTCCGTAGCCTTGTAATATCGGCCGTCCTCATTATACTGCAATTCCGTAAAATGGGGCAGCACCTGGGAGATGGCCTTTTCCGTCTTGGCGGCGGCCGCCTTGTCAATGGGTTCTTTGGTGAGGGCATAGGCTCCGCCCAGAAGGGCCGAGCATACCAGGCAGGTAATGCCCAGCACCAGCACCATGTTGGTAAGGTTGGATTTTACTGCCATAGCTTATTTCCTCCCGAATTTTTTCTGTTTGAAGCCCATGTTGATGAGCGGGACCACAGAGTTCATGATGAGGATGGCGAAGGAAACGCCTTCCGGATACGAACCGAAGTAACGGATGAGCACGGTAAGAAGGCCGATGCCCACGCCGAAGACAACGCCGCCCCAGGCCGACATGGGCGAGGTGACATAATCCGTTGCCATGAAACAGGCACCCAGGATGAGACCACCGGTAAGGAGGTTGAACACGGGATCCGTGAATCGGGCCGGGTTGATACCCCAGAACACCAGGGACACAAGGGCCACGGTGGCAAAGATGCTGAGGGTGATCCAGGGCTTGATGACCTTGCGGATGCAAAGGTACACGAAGCCGGCCAGGAGCGCCAGGGCGCAGACCTCACCGGCACTTCCGCCCAGATTGGCAAACAACATCTGGCCGTAGCTGTAACCATGCTCTGCCATGATATCCTGCACCGAAGCACCCTGCATAAGGCCTTCCTGGATAGCACCCAGCGGGGTGGCCCCCGTTACCGCATCGGCCCCGAAGAGGCCCTGCGGCTGGCTCCAGGTGGTCATGTAGGTGGGGAAGGAAACCAGCAGGAACACACGGCCCACCAGGGCAGGGTTCCAGATGTTCTGGCCGATACCGCCGAAAGTCATCTTGGCAACGCCGATGGCCACCACCGAACCGATCACAATCACCCACCAGGGCGTTGTGTAAGGCACGTTCAAGGCCAGCAGAATACCGGTAATGACGGCGGAGAGGTCCCCTATCGTAGAGGGCTTTTTGAGCATATACTTGGTAATGGCCCATTCCAGCAGTACGCAGGAGGCCACGCTCACTGCCATCACCAGCATTTCCCTCCAGCCATAGAAGACGAAGGAACAGATGACGGCCGGTGCAAGCGCTATGATTACATCCAGCATCAGGGACTTGGTGGAGTCCTTGGAATGGATGTGGGGGTTAGGTGATACAATTAACTTACTCATACCCTCTTACTTTTTTTCAGTTTCGGCAGCCTTCGCGGCTTCGGCGGCGGCCTTGGCGGCGGCAGCCCTTGCGCGGATATTACCCATTACGGCGCCCTTGCCTATGCGGATGTTGTCCAGCAGCGGAATGTGGGCGGGGCAGGAATACAGGCAGCAGCCGCATTCGATGCAGTCCTGGGCCGCATTCTGCTCCATGGCATCCCAGTCCTTGGCGCGGGCCAGTTTGTTCAGCAGGAACGGTTCCAGGCCCATGGGGCAGGCATCGGCACATCTGCCGCAGCGGATACAGCCCGTCTCCGGAGCGCGGCGGGTCTGCTTCTCCGTGAGGAAAAGCAGGGCGCCGGTGCCCTTGACGGTGGCAGCGTCCAGGTTGGCAACGGCACGGCCCATCATGGGACCGCCGCTGATGACCTTGGCCGCTTCCTCCGGGACACCGCCCAGATAGTCGATGATATAACGGAGCGGGGTTCCCACGCGGACCAGCAGGTTGGCCTGTTTGGGGAAGCACTCGCCCGTTACCGTGACGGAATTGTCCACAATGGGTTTGTTCTTCTGCACGGCGTCGTATACGGCCAGGGCCGTTGCTACGTTCTGGACTACGGCACCCACGCTGATGGGAAGGGCTCCGGAACCCACCTGACGGTGCATCACAGCGTCGATGAGCTGCTTTTCACCGCCCTGCGGATACATCATCTTCATCTCCATCACCTCAATGCCGCTGTAACCCAGCTTGGCAATCACTTCCTTGATGTGAGAGATGGCTTCGGGCTTGTTCTCTTCAATGGCAATGGTGCAGGGAACGTCTCCCATGGCCTTTTTGAGGAGGGCGGCACCCACCACCACCTGTTCTCCCTTCTCCAGGAGGGTGCGGAAGTCTGAGGTAAGGTAAGGTTCGCACTCGCAGCCATTGATGATAACCCGCTCGCACTTGGAGCCCGGAGGCGGGCTCAGTTTCACGTGCGTGGGGAAGGTGGCACCGCCCAGACCCACGACGCCGCCCAGGCGGATCTTGTCCACGATGGCCTTGGCGTCGTCCGGAATGGTGGTTACCAGGGTGTCGGTAGTATCAATGCCATCGGCCCACTCGTCGCCTTCCACGGCAATCTCAATGTGGGTGGCGGGACGCCCGGCCAGATCGGCCCGGGGAGCGATGGACTTGACGGTTCCGCTCACGGAGGAGTGGATGAAGGCACCCACAAAGCCACCCGGCTCCGCAATCACCTGCCCCACTTTCACCTTGTCGCCCACAGCCACAACGGGCACGGAAGGTGCGCCGATGTGCTGGGCCACGGAGATGTACACGGTGGGAGCAATGGGCAGCGGCTCAATGCGGCACTCGCGGGAAATCTTGTTATCATGCGGATGGACACCGCCGATGGAAAAAGTTCTCTTACTCATCTTTCTTGTCCTCCTTCTTTTGAGATGCCCGATCGGTGTCGGGCATGACTTTTTCGTCATTGCCGGCTTGACCGGCAATCTCCTTAGCTTTCTGCTGACGAATCTTGATACGTTCCTTTACAGCGTCCTTGTCCAGGGGCTTGGGGAAGTTCACGCCGTGGATGGCGCCGGTGGGGCACATGGCCTCGCACTCCCGGCAGAGCTTACACTTGGACGGGTCTATGTACGCAATGTTGCCTTCCACGGTGATGGCATCGTGCGTACAGGTCTTGGCGCAGATGCCGCAGCCGATGCAGGCATTGGCGCAGGCCTTCTTGGCCACGGGGCCCTTGTCCTTGTTAATGCAGGAAACGAATTCGCGCATGCCGCGGGGACCCTGAGGCCGGATCTCGATGATGTGCCGGGGGCAGGCTTTCACGCAGGAACCGCAGGCCGTGCACTTGCTCTGGTCCACAACCGGCAGTCCCGTCTCCGGATTCATCGACAGGGCGCCGAACTGACAGGCCGATACGCAGTCGCCGCAGCCCAGGCAGCCATAGGAACAGCCGGTATCGCCGGTGTACAGGAGCGACTTGACGGCGCAAGAAGCATAGCCGTCGTACTCGTTCACCTTGGGACGGGCCTCGCAGGTTCCGTTGCAGCGGACCACCGCCACCTGGGGAGCCTTGGCCTGGACCTCATAACCCAGGATGGCCGCCACCTTGGCCATGACGTCGTTGCCACCCACCGGACAGAAATTCTTGTCCAGGTTGGGCGCCTTCACGGCCGCCTCGGCAAAAGCGCGGCAGCCGGCAAAGCCGCAACCGCCGCAATTGGCACCGGGCATCACCTTTTCCACCTCGTCGATGCGGGGATCCTCCTCCACCTTGAACTTCTTGGCCACCAGGTACAGAACCAGGGCCAGCAGGAGTCCCAGGACGGTGATCACCGCAACGGTCCAAATGATGATGTTAGTCATAAGTTTTTATTTAATAGTAAACACGTATTCGTTTTTGAAGCGGTCCCTGAAGAGCCACAGCAGGAGGTAATACACCGCCACGGCTCCAATCCCGGCCAATCCGGCGGGAACTTCTCCCACACCCAGAGCCACAAGGCCCAGGATAACGGCCAGAAGTACCACCAGCGGAATCATATAGGCCAGCCACACGGCTTTCATGCCCATGGAAGCCTTCAGCACCACTTCCACCTCGTCTCCCACACCGTACGGTGCATACGGGTCCGTGGGCACTTCCACAGCCTTTTCGGCCACATCGGCCATTCCGCAGAGGCCCGCGGCGTGACAGGTGGAACAGGCGGCATGTTGCTCTATGGCCACCGTGGTGGTCTGGGGGGTCATCCGGATGATCCGGCCCTTATGACTCACCTGCTCTTTCATTTCTTTTCCAGGGCGGTAAAGGGATATACCAGATTCTCATAACCCTTGAGCGTCCCCCGCATGGCGCCCACGCGGAGCGGTGCCCAGAAGGAGATCGGCAGCTGGTTGGCGTCGTCCGACAGCCAGATTTTCACGTCTTCATCCCCTTCAAACATGGCTCCTTCCACCACCGAGCAGCTTAGCTTCTGGCAGCGGACCTTGCCCATTCCCTTCACCTTGATGGTTTCCACACCAACCTTGGTAAGATAAATATGGAAAACCATATCGTCAATGGCGAAATTGAGCCCATAGCGCTTCCCCGTCTCCATTTTGGTAAGGTCTGTCTGGCGGATGAAATACACCAGGGAAGGGACATCGCACACGCAGTCCACCAGGGGAATGTCCAGGTTCATGGGTCCCGTGGACGTCATGTCCACAAAAGCATGGATCTGGCGCGCCTCCCAGTCGTAACTGTACAGGTTATAGGCCGCATAAGTGCCCTCGTGCGTATCCCGGATGCATTTTTGGGGTTGCAGGCTCCCCTTTTTGAACCAGCCCTCGAAATGCTCCCGGATCTTGAAAAAGACATCGAAGAAAGGAGCCGTCCGGGCCGACACGTCGCTGTGATAGAGGGTTTCCCGACCCAGCCGGGTTTCGTCCAGGCGGATGACGGCCGTAGCCACTTCCGTATTAACGGCGCCCCACTTGTAAGAAACACCCAGCGTAAGGACTTCCCCTGCCTGGAAGCGGGTCTCATCGGAGAAAGGGATGCAGGAATACTTATCCTGCGCCCCAGCCCACACAGACAGAAAAAGGGCCGACAATATGATAACCCAGCGGCGCATTGCGTTAGAAACCTGCCTGCTGATCAAAATCGTAATTGGAATCCGCCACGGCGCTGTTGGCCCCGCTGGCCACCGGCTCCTGACGGGCATAGACGTCCAGGCTCTGCTCCGGCTCCACAAACTTCACCTGACCGGCCTTGTACCTCATTTCAATATCGCACACCTCACCGTTACGGTGCTTGGCAATGACCAGGATGGCCTTCTCCCTGTCTTCCGGATTTTCGCTCATGCCCACGAAGTCCGGCCGATGGATGAAGATGACCATATCGGCATCCTGCTCGATGGAACCGGATTCACGGAGGTCGCTGAGCTGAGGTTTGCCGGTGCCGCCGGTGCGCTGGACGGCATTTCTGGAAAGCTGCGACAGGGCGATGATGGGAATGTTAAGCTCTTTAGCCGTAGCCTTGAGGGTACGGGAAATAGCCGCCACTTCCTGTTCACGCAGGCCGCGCAGTTCCGCCGGGCCCTGCATGAGCTGCAGATAGTCCACCACAATAAGGCGCACGCCTTTCTGCTTTACCAGACGTTTGGCCTTGGTGCGGAATTCCATGATGGGAATGCCAGGGGTATCGTCAATATAAAGCGGGGCTTTTGACAGTCTGCGCAAAGTGTCTTCCAACTGGACCCACTCATACTGCTCCAACTTTACGCCGCCCTTGATCTTTTCACCGGACAGGCCGGATTCCGTGGTGATAAGGCGCTTGCCCAGCTGCTCCGCGCTCATTTCCAGGGAGAACACGGCAACCGGCATATTGGCCTCCACGGCTGCATTTCTGGCAATGTTAAGGGCGAAGGCGGTTTTACCCACGGACGGACGGGCGGCCAGGATAATAAGGTCGCTCTTCTGCCAGCCCTGGGTTACGCGGTCCACGGACGGGAAACCGGACGGCACGCCGGACAGGCCGGTCTGCTGCTGCAGTTCCTGCAGATTGTCCAGGACGGAATTGATGATGGAGCCGATATCCTGGACATCTCGCTTTACATTGTTCTGAATGGCGGCGAAGACCTTGGTCTGGGCGTTGTCAATCAAATCGTCCACATTGGTGGACTCGTCGAAAGACTGCTTGAGAATCTCGTACGAAGCCGTAATGAGATCCCGCTGGATGGTCTTCTGCTTAAGGATTTTGATGTAGTACTCAATATGCGCGGCCGCGCCGATATTCTGCGACAGCCGGGCCAGCACAACGGGACCGCCCACCACTTCCAGATTGCCTTTGGAGCGAAGCTTTTCGCTTACGGTAACCAGGTCTATGGAGACATGCTCGTTCACCAGTTCCGACATGGCCTCGAAAATCATCCGGTGCTGCGGGTCATAGAAGCAGGAAGGAGAGAGTTCCTCCATGGATTCATCGATGGTGGAAGGCTCCACCAGCATGGCGCCCAGCACGGCCTCCTCCACATCCAGGGCCTGCGGGGGTTTGTTCCCCATCAGGGTTTCCAGGTTGAGAGGCTCTTCCGAACGGTTTCTCTTTCGGGACGGCTCCGGCATAACAGACTACTCGAAATCCGGGTTAATGATAATACGGCCGCAATGCTCGCAGATGATGAGTTTGCGGTTGGAGGCAATTTCCACGCGGCGCTGCGGGGTAATGGTGTTGAAGCAGCCTCCGCAGGAGTCTCCGTTATAGATGCTCACCACGGCCAGGTGATTGTGCACGCTGGCGCGGATACGCTCATAGGCGCTCATGGTACGGGCGTCAATCTTGGCGGCGCATTCGTCACGGTGTTTCTGAAGTACGGCCTCTTCCTTGGCGGTGGACTCCACAATGGCGTCCAGCTCTTCCTTCTTGGCCTTCAAGTCGTCCGTACGGATGGCAAGATGGTCCTTAAGGTCGTCCAACTGGGCCTTGAGGGCGCCGATCTCTGCACGGGTATCCACAATCTTCTTCTCCTCAATCTGACGGAGCAGCTCCTGGTTCTCGATCTCCTTGTTAAGGGAGTCGTACTCGCGGGAGTTGGAGATGGTCTCCAGCTGGCGCTGATACTTCTCAATCACGCTCTCATGCTCTGCAATGGCCAATTTCGCATCGGCAATATTGCGGTTCATCTGATCCATGGTGGCCGAAATGGCGGCGCTGCGCTCCTTGAGGGTGGCGATTTCCTCTTCCAGGACGGCCACCTCGGCCGGCAGCTCACCACGGAGCTGGATAATCTTATCAATCTCTGAATCCGCGGCCTGAAGTTCATAGAGGGTCTTGAGTTTTTCCTCTACGGGCATATCGGAATCGGCAAAGTTTTTCTGCAGGGACACAAAAGTCTCTCTCTTGTCGATCGGGGCCTCCACTTTCTTGGCGGCGGTAGTTTTCTTGGTTGCCATAAATTATAAATCGATTTATATTTACATCACAAAATAGTGGACCGGATTGCTCCTGTCCAGCGCGGCACTTTTGTAGCTTGCAAAGTTAGGAAAATTTTTCCTTATCTGTGCCAAGAAAATGTCCACAATCTCCACTTCGCTCTCAAAATGGCCGATATCCATGACCATAAACCCTTCCGGGGTAAAGAAATTGTGATAAGAAATGTCCGCCGTAATGTACAGCTGGGCGCCGGCCCTAAGGGCCGATTCAATTTCACCGCCTCCGCCGCCACCCAGGAGCGCCACCCGGCTGATGGGGCTTTCCAGGGGCTTGGAACTGCGGATGACCTTTAGGCCGAAACGCTCTTTCACAAAGGAGAGGGCCTCTTTTCCGGTCTTGGGTTCCGCCCAGTTTCCCACCAGGCCCAGGCCGAAGCCTTCCGGGCCCGGCTCCAGGAATTCCACATCCTTCAGGTCCAGGCGGCGGGCCATGGCTCCGCTTACTCCGCCGATTACCTTATCGGCCGTGGTGTGGGCCGCGTACACAGCCACGCCTTTTTGCACGGCCTTCATGACGGCAGCGCCCACCGGATCCCCGCTGTTGATGCGGCGGATACCCTTGAAAATGAGCGGATGATGCGTAACCACCATGTCACAGCCCCTCTCCACCGCCTCTTCAATGAGTTCCGGCGTGCAGTCAAAACCCACCAGGACCCCGTGGACGGGATCCTGCGGAGAGCCGATAAGAAGGCCGCTGTTGTCCCAGCTTTCCTGGATGTCCAGGGGCGCAAACGCCTCCAGCGCCCGTGTAATCTCCCCTACCGTCATAATGCCTTCCTCACTTCCTTGAGCTGTGCCTGAATGTCCTTGAGGATGGTGAGGGCCTTCACACGCCCTTCCACGCTCCGCCGGTCTTCCTGCAGTTTGAGGGCGGCACCTTCCAGGGTGAGCCCCTGCTTCTTTACCAGGAACTGGATTTGCCGCAGCGTCTCCACGTCTTCCGGGTGATAAAGCCGGTTCCCCTTGGCGTTGCGGTCCGGTTTAATGAATTTCTCGAAATAATTGCTCCAGTAGCGCACAGCCGATGTATTTTCTCCCAGCAGCTGGGCCACCTCGCCCATAGTGTATATTAATTTGGCCATAATGATACAAATATAGCAATTTTCCTTCACAAAAACCGTGCTCTACGGTTACAGCGATATACCCAGAACCAGGTATAAGTGTCTGCTGTGAGGGTTAACTGCCAGCTGGGCAAACACCGGAAGGGAGAAACTGTCCGTAATCCGGAGCTCTTTTGTGGCCGTGAGAGCCAGATTGACCACGGCAAAGCGGCTTGCGCCATAATAGTCCGTAGCAAAGGGAACCACGCCGGCCGTGGCTTTCCACTCCAGACCGCCCAGGGAGAACGGGACATTGGCTTCAAAGTAACTGCTGAAGGCACATTTACCCGTATCGGCCGATATGTCGTTGCCGGCGAAATTGGTGTACCAGTTAAGAGAGGCAAAGCCAAAATCATAGCCTACGGTGCCCTCGAACACATGGCTGTCCTCCACCCAATAATCCGTGACGCCGATGTTGAATCCGCCAATGGTATAGCCCAGCGTAAGATCCACTTCCCGCGCGTCTTGGGGGTTGGACAGGCCCACCGAACCCCAGGCCGACAGGCTGATGCCCTTGTAACTGAGACCCAGCGAAGGCTGGACAGACACGCCGCCCAGATCCTGGCCCCGCCAGACATACCGGCTCACCAGATCTGCGCCAAGGCTTGCCTCCACCTTATCCTGCGCAGCGGC
>JAIKYL010000110.1 GCA_024683255.1 Bacteroidales bacterium
GCCGTAATCTGATAGCCGATCTTCTGGTCGATGAAGGTATTCAGCATCAGGACGATAGTCTTGAGGTCCTTGATGAGCAGGGCCTTCCAGCGGGAGAAATCGTCCGTATTGAGGAGCCAGAGGTCGTGGGTGACAAAACGCATGATGCGGCTTATCCAGATGGAAATCCACCGGACAATCACTGCGATCTTATGCCCCAACTTCTTAAACATCAGAATAATGTAGGTTCAATTATATCTCCTGAGGAAGGTATGTCCTCCGAAGAATGGTTTTGTGATGTTTCCGGAGGGAACAGGTTTTTCGTAGCATCGGCATAATTTTTCGCGGAGGAAAACCTGTTCCCTTCGGAACTGCCGATCAACTCTCTGAACTGAGTTTCATCAATAACAGATACACCCAGTTCTGCGGCTTTTTTGAGCTTTTCCGGACCGGGTTTGGCGCCCGCCAGAAGATAATCCGTCTTGCCGCTTACAGAGCCGCTGTTCTTGCCTCCATGGGCTTCAATGAGAGCCTTCATCTCATCCCGGGAGATGGAGAAGTTGCCGCTTATCACTATGGTCTTTCCGAATAGGGCGCCGGACACGGGTCCTTCCTTCTTTTCCAGGGAGAACTGCAGGCCGGCGGCCTTGAGGCGTTCTATTTCCTCCAGATTGGCAGGGGAGCGGAAGTAATTGTAAATGCTGTCTGCAATCACATCTCCCACCTCCGGAACCGCCAGCAGCTCCTCCAGGGAAGCATCGGCAAGGGCCTCTATGGAGCCGAAATGCCGGGCCACGTCCCGCGCCGTGGTCTCACCCACATAGCGGATGCCGATGGCAAACAGCACCCGCTCAAACGGCACCTTCCGGGAATCCCGCAGGCTGTCCAGGAAACGACGGGCCGATTTCTCCTTCCAGCCTTCCAGCATCAGGAGCTGATGCTCCCGGAGCGCGTATAGATCGGCCGGCGTATGGACCAGGTCCAGGTTGTAGAGCTGCTCCACCGTGGCTTCCCCGGCCAGGATGTTCATGGCCTTCCGGCTCACGAAATGCTCCAGCCGCCCCTTGATCTGGGTGGGACAGCCCTCCGTATTGGGACAGAACCAGCGGGCCTCGCCCTCCGGCTTCACCAGCGGCGTTCCGCAGTCCGGACAAACGGTGGGGAAGGCCGGCGGCAAGGCGCCGGAAACCCGCTTGGAGAGCTCCACACCGGTGATTTTGGGGATAATCTCTCCGCCTTTCTCCACATACACCCAGTCTCCCTCGTGGATATCCAGGGAGCGGATCTGGTCCTCGTTCACCAGGGTGGCACGCTTGACCATGGTACCGCTGAGGAGCATCGGCGAAAGATTGGCCACCGGAGTCACGGCTCCCGTCCGTCCCACCTGGTAATCTATGGAAAGGATGGGCGTGCAGGCCTGTTCGGCCTTGAACTTATAGGCAACCGCCCACCGGGGACTCTTGGCAGTATAGCCAAGCAGGCTCTGGCAGGCGAGTTCGTTAATCTTGATTACAATGCCGTCCGTGGCATAGGGGAGGTCCTTTCGGGCCGTGTCCCAATAGCCGATGAAATCCTCTATTTCGCCGATGGAACGGCAGATGCGGCGCTTGTCGCTGACGGGAAGGCCCCAGGATTCGGCAGCCTTTAGGGCTTCGTCGTGAGTGGGATAGTCCACCTGACCCACGGGAATGTGGTACAGGGTACAGAAGAGCCCCCTTCGGCCCACTTCCTCCGGGTCCAGCAGTTTGAGGGACCCGCTGGCAGCGTTTCTGGGATTGGCAAACAGCGGCTCCTCCTGCAATTCCCGCTCGTGGTTAAGCCTGTCGAAGGATTCATAGGGCATGAGCACCTCTCCGCGGATCTCGAACTCTTCCGGCCAGCCCGTTCCCTTGAGGGTTTCCGGGATGGAGGCTATGCGGCGGGCGTTTTCCGTTACGTCGTCTCCCATCACACCGTCTCCCCGGGTGAGGGCGCGGAAGAGCTTTCCCTTCCGGTACGTGAGGCAGATGGCCGTTCCGTCGAACTTTAGCTCGCAGCACCAGGTAAAGGCCGATTCCAGGGTCTTGGAAGCCCTGTCGGCAAACTCTTCCACCTCCTGGATGGAATAAGTGTTGCCCAGCGAGAGCATGGGATACTTATGGGGGTATTTGGCAAATTCCCGGCCGGTAGAAGCCTGCACCTCAGGCGTTTCCAGGTCCGATCCCACACGGCGGGTGGGGGAGTCCTCCGTGGCGTACTGCGGATACTGGGCTTCCAGCGCCTCCAGTTCGTGCATTAGCTGGTCGTACTCGTAGTCGCTCATGGTGGGGGCGTTCTCCACATAGTACTTCCGGCTGTTCTCCCAGAGAATAGCCTTAAGCTGCTCTATCCTGTGTTTGGCTGCTGTAAAATCCATGCTTTGCACCCGCGTACCCGCACATGTGTACACGAAATACAAAGATAAGAAAAAAAAACGATAATCTATGCCCCGTACTTGGGACTGATGCCATATTGGTTGGTGCCAGGCTGGGAATCCTCTATGGTGAAGATGAGAATCACAATAAAGCCCACCACCGGGATGAGGCCCAGCAAAAGCCAGGCACCGCTTCTGCCGGTGTCATGCAGGCGACGGACGGAAACGGCCAGGCCGGGAATGATGGTTACCACAGCCCAGACAAAATCCACGAAGGGGATAGCCATGAAAATGACATTCCAAAGCACTATATACCAGTATTCCTGCCGGCGGGCCCGTCCGCTGAAATCGGCAAAATGCTGGAAATAATACGTTAGCGTTTCCCCAAAGCCCATGCCCTCCGTGGGAGTGGCAGCAGCTGCAGTATCCGGCTCCGGACGGGACGCCGAATAGGAAGAGGATGCCGCATAGGAAGGAGCAGGGGTGGGACGTCTTGGCGGCCGGTCTTCATATGAATAGGAGGCCATGTTGTCCACGACGGTTCCGCCGGAAGGAACAATCTCCGACACCCGCACGCGGATATGGCCGGGAAATTCCAGAACCTCGTGTCCCTGCAGGCGCACGGTGGCATTGTGTACAAAACGCCCGTTTACCAGGGTACCGTTGGTACTGTGGTCCACGTACTCCATGATTCCGTTATCCAGGACACGGATATCGGCATGGGAACTGCTCACCGAAGGATGCTGTATCACGTATTGGTTGTTTTGGCTGCGGCCGATTTTTATAACCCTCATAATGCGCTGAATCTGTAGTGTTTCACAAAGATAATAAAAAAACGGGATTCCCCATCCGGCTACATGTTCCTTGCCACCACCGGCTCCAGCCAGCGGTTAAGGACCGGGTCCGTCACATGCATGCAGAGGCCGGTGAGAACGGCCTGGATAAGGGTGCCTTCCCGCACCACCATGGTGTGTCCGTTACCGGTGAGAAGGCCGAAGAACAGCAGGGCCAGCAGCACCGTAATCACCACCAGCGCCACATCCATAATCACCTTTACCACAGCGAATTTGGCATGGGTACGGAGGGTAATTACGTGCAGGGTATTATCGGCCGGAAGGATCCATCCCTGGCCCACCACTTCCAGGCGGATGCCGATGGCAGTAAGCACCACCGCAACCAGGCAAAGGACCACCTGCACCCAGTAGGTGGTGGCAGGGGACTGGAGGGCGTCGAACAGCCAGATGGCCCCGTCCACCAGATAGCCGAAAATGAGAATGGGAAGCACCTGCAGGACATGTTTCCACGTAAACTCCTTCTTGAGTATAAACGCCTGAATTACAATGAATAGCAGATTGAAAGCCCAGGTAAAGGTGCCCACGGAAATGGCCGGGAATTTGAGGCTGAGGACGGTGGGTATGCAGGACAGGGGAGCGATGCCCAGGTTGGATTTGATGGAAAGGCCCACCCCCAGGGCGACCACCACCAACCCCAGCGTGGAGATCCCATATCGGACCAATATGCTTTTGGTTTTACTAGTACTCATGGAGATTCGTTTTAGTGCAGTACAAAAATAAACATTTTAGAGGAATTTTTATTAACTTTGTACGATTAAAACGAATCATCAAACAAGTTCAATAACATTATGAAAGATTCCATCATTATCCTTTGTGGCGGCGGCCCGGCTCCGGGCATGAACACCGTCGTTATGTCTGTAGCAAAAACATTCCTTACCAACGGTTACCGTGTGCTCGGCCTTCATGGCGGTTACAGCGGCCTTTTCTCCAAGGCTCCCCGCTACGAAGAAATCAGCTTTGCCATGGCGGACGCGTATTTCAACCGGGGCGGTTCGTATTTCCAGATGTCCCGTTTCAAGCCCAAGGATTCTGACTTTGAGAATAACTTCAACCTGGACCTGTTCCGGGAGAACAACATCAAGCTGCTGGTAACCGTGGGTGGCGACGACACTGCCTCCACCGCCAACCGCATTGCCAAGTTCCTGGAAGCCAAGCAGTATCCCATCAAGAACATCCATGTTCCCAAGACCATCGACAATGACCTTCCGCTGCCTGGCAACGCCCCCACCTTCGGCTTCAACTCGGCCAAAGATGCAGGTACGCACCTGGCCCGCGTGGTCTATGAAGATGCCCGTACCAGCGGTAACTGGCTCATCATCAGCGCCATGGGCCGCAGCGCCGGTCACCTGGCCCTGGGTATCGGCGAGGC
>JAIKYL010000192.1 GCA_024683255.1 Bacteroidales bacterium
CTGTTCGTAGCCATTTTCTATGGCTATCCCAGAACACTTTTCCGCAAATTCATCTCTCTTTTCCGGAAAAATTCGTAGATTTGTAAACTATCTACGAGGAAACGTGAAGAATTTTATTCTTCAAATATACGACTGGCTTACCGCCCATAAACGGGTGGCGGCTCTTATTCTGCTTGTTATCCTGGCCCTTAGCGCCTTTAGTGCTTTAAGGCTCCGGTATCAGGAAGACATATCGGCCTTTCTGCCGGCCCAGCAGCGGGAACAGCTCCAAAACGTTGACGGACAGCAGCGTATGGCCGTTTTGTTCCGTGGCGGTGATTTTGATCAGCGGCTGGACGCTATGTATGCCTTCGAGGTCAATTGGAACGAGGCCTGTCCGGACATCCCCGTATCGGCCCAGGCAGAGAACAGCCAGGTGCTGGAGGTTTTCTCTTTCCTAAGCGGCAACTGGCCGTATTTCCTTCAGGAGGCGGACTATGCGCGCATGGATTCACTCCTGGCCGTCCCGGGCTACGTAGAAGAGGCCCTGAAGCAGGATAAGGAAGCGCTTTACGGCAGCTCCGCCATCCAGGAGCGCTATATGCGGGCCGATCCGCTGCGGCTGTACAGCCCCGTAATGCAACGCTTCCAGGGCCTTAACAAAGGTAGCCGCATGGAAGACGGGTGCCTCTTTACGGAGGATGGTGAAACGGGCATTGTCCTGTTTGATTCGCCGTATGGCGGCAGCGAAACGGGCAAGAATGCGGAACTGGTGCAACTGCTGGTGCAGGTTAAGGCTCAGACTGCGGCCGATTTCCCGGAAATTGACATTACATCCACGGGCGGCCCGGAAGTGGCCGTGGAGAACGCCGGACGCATCAAGAAGGACTCCATCCTGGCCCTGGCGCTGGCTGCCATCCTCATTTGCATTGTCCTTTGGTTCAGCTATAAGCGTGTTGCCGATGTGCTGTGGATTCTCATTTCCATAGCTGCCGGAGCGCTCTTTGCCCTAGGCATCATCGCCCTGTTCAAGAGCAGCGTGAGCCTTATTGTGCTGGGCATCGGCTGTACCATCATCGGCATTGCGGTGAATTATCCGCTGCATTATGTAGATCATCTCAAGTATCAGCCGGACAAGCGGAAGGCGCTGGCGGAGCAGGTGAATCCGCTGCTTGTAGGGAACATCACCACTGTGGGTGCTTTCCTGAGTCTGTTGCTTCTGAAGGCCGATGCTCTGCATGATTTCGGCTTTATCGGCGCCATGATGCTGGTGGGCACCATCCTCTTTGTGCTGGTGTTCCTGCCGGTCTTTGTGCCCGCCGCCCGGAAGCCGCGGAACGCCATCAAACTGGACCTGGATCGGCACATCCATGCCGGAAAATCCGCCCGCAGGGCCTTCTTTTCCGCCTTCCTGGTACTCACGGCCTTCCTCTGGTGGCAGAGCACCAAGGTGGGCTTTGACGCAGACCTGCATCACATCAACTATATGACAGGGGAGCAGGAAGACGGCTTTGCCGTGCTGGAAAGCCTCCGTCCGGACGCTTCCGTTTTCCCCGTCCCTTCGGCCGATGAACAGGCGGAACGCATTGAGCGTTGGAATGCCTTCTGGAAGGCCCACGAGGGCGTTTCGGACCAGCTTATAGAGGCCGGTCTGGCCGAAGGCTTTACCGCTCATGCCTTCCAGCCTTTCTTCGATGCGCTGGATAAGGACTGGCAGTCGCAGGAAAGAGCGTATTTCCAGCCCATAGACTTGGAACCGGAAAGCAGTGCCGCTGCCATGCTGGTTGAATCCCTGCAAGAAGATTTCAATACGGTGGGCCTGCTGTGCTCGCTCATTGTATTCATTTTCCTTTGGATCAGCTTCGGCTCGCTGGAACTGAGTATCCTAAGCTTCCTGCCGCTGGCGGTGAGCTGGATCTGGATCCAGGGAATCATGGGGCTCACAGGTTTGCAATTCAATATAGTGAACATCGTACTGGCCACCTTTATCTTCGGCCAGGGGGACGACTATTCCATCTTTATCACGGAAGGACTTATGTATGAGCGCGCTACGGGCAAGAAAATCCTGCATTCGTACAAGAATGCGGTCATGCTCAGCGCTCTTATCATGTTCATCGGCATAGGCGCCCTGGTGGTTGCCAGGCATCCCGCCATGCGTTCCCTGGGTCTGGTTACGGTGATCGGCATGTTCACGGTGGTGCTCATGGCTTATTACCTGCCGCCGCTGGTATACCGCTGGCTCACCACCAAGAAGGGAGAACCCAGGAAGGCGCCCATCGGCATCCTGCGCCTTATTGCTACGGGATTCATCATTGTCATTATGGCGCTGTCCATGACGCTTTTATCGGCCTGGGCGGGAATCTATTTCCTCTTTGGCAAGAGCGAGCGCAAGCGCCTCAAATTCCATAAGCTCCTTAGCACCCTGTCCGGCTGGGCCGTGCGTTGCATACCCGGCGGGCATTACAAGCTGTACAACCCGCACGGGGAGGACTTCTCCAAGCCGGCCGTGTATATCTGCAACCATCAGAGCCATCTGGACGTGCTGCCCATCCTGGCACTGAATCCCAAGCTGGTGTTCCTCACCAACGACTGGGCCTGGAATTTCCCGCTGTACCGCGCTGTGGTGCGGAATGCGGAGTATTATCCCACTTCCTGGGGCCTGGACAAGAGCAGCGAGCACATAAAGGGCCTGGTGGAACGGGGTTATTCCATAGTGGCCTTTGTGGAAGGCACGCGCAGCATGGACAGCCTTACCGTCCAGCGCTTCCACAGGGGACCGTTCCTGGCGGCCAAGGAGCTGGGCCTGGACGTGCTGCCGCTTTGCATCCACGGCTTCGGCTTCGCCCTTCC
>JAIKYL010000214.1 GCA_024683255.1 Bacteroidales bacterium
GCGTGGGCTCCCTGATCCGCCTCTGCGATATCAACCGGCCCCTTTGGGAACGCTTCCTCTTTGTGTGTCTTTTCACCTTGGTAAAAGCGGTCAAATACCGCAGTCTGCTACCATTCAAGCACTTCCGTAGCCTGTGCCGCCAGCTCCCCGCGGTCCGGGAGCATCGGCGCAAGTCCCGCCTGCCATTATGACAGGTTTCCCTTACGGGAACAGTATTTGTTTAATCCGCCGAAAACAATTAACTTTGTAAGATTAAACAAAACAGTATTTAAATGGCAGTAGCAGACATTCTTAAGAAGCTTTTCGGCAGCAAGAGCGACAGGGACATGAAGACCATCCGGCCGGTTGTGGACCAGATCCTCCAGCTGTATCCCGATATTGACAAACTCTCCAATGACCAGCTCCGCGCCCGCAGCGCCGCCATCCGCGAAAAGATTGCCGCGGTGGAGAAGCCTTTCGAGGACCGCATCGAGGAAATCAAGGCGGAGATGGAGAAAGACATCCCCGTAAGTGAAAAGGAGGCATTGGCCACGGAATCCGACAAACTGGTAAAGGAGGAGGACGAGGCCATCGAGAAGGTGCTCACGGAAGTGCTTCCGGAGACCTTCGCCATAGTGAAGTCCACCGCCCGCAGGTTCGCCCAGAACCAGACCATAGAGGTTACCGCTTCGGAATTTGACAAGGACCTGGCTGCCCAGGGCCGTGATTTCGTGGAAATCCAGGGGGAAAAAGCCATCTGGAAGAATCACTGGGTGGCCGGCGGCAATGAGATCACCTGGGACATGGTGCACTACGACGTGCAGCTTATCGGCGGTATCGTCCTGCACCAGGGAAAGATTGCGGAAATGGCTACCGGTGAGGGTAAAACCCTGGTGGCAACCCTTCCCGTCTTCCTGAATGCGCTGGCCGGCAAGGGCGTGCACGTGGTTACCGTGAACGACTATCTGTCCAAGCGTGACTCCGAGTGGATGGGCCCGCTGTACCAGTTCCATGGCCTGTCCGTAGACTGTATCGACAAGCACCAGCCTAATTCAGATGCCCGCAAGAAGGCCTATGAGTGCGACATCACCTTCGGCACCAACAACGAGTTCGGCTTCGACTATCTGAGAGACAACATGGCCGTGCGCCAGACGGACCTGGTGCAGCGCAAGCACCACTTCGCCATCGTGGACGAGGTGGACTCCGTGCTCATTGACGACGCCCGTACCCCGCTCATCATTTCCGGTCCCATGACCAAGGCCTCCGGAGACGAGCAGTTCATGGAATACCGTCCCTATGTGGAAAGCCTGTACAACAAGCAGCGCTCCCTGATCAACCAAACCCTCAACGAGTCCAAGCGCCTTATCGCCGCCGGTGACGAGAAGGAGGGCGGCAAACTCCTGTACCGCTGCCACAAGGGCCTTCCCAAATATCAGCCCCTGATCAAGTTCCTCAGCGAGCCGGGTATGAAGCAGCTCATGCAAAAGACCGAAGCCTACTTCATGCAGGACAACGAACGGGAGATGCCGCAGGTTACGGATGAGCTCTATTTCGTTATCAATGAGGTGCTTAACTCCGTGGATATGACGGATAAGGGCCACGATGCCCTGGCCGGCAGCGTGAGCGACCCCAACTTCTTCGTGCTCCCGGACATGGGCTCTGCCATTGCGGAAATCACCCACGACGAAACCCTCACCCCCGCGGAAAAGGCCGAGAAGAAGGACGCCCTCATGGAGGACTTCTCCCTTAAGAGCGAGCGTGTGCACACGGTAATCCAGCTCCTGAAGGCCTATGCCATGTTCACCAAGGACATCGATTATGTGATCGTGGACAACAAGGTGAAGATCGTGGACGAGAGCACCGGCCGTATCATGGAAGGACGCCGCTGGAGCGACGGCCTGCACCAGGCCGTGGAGGCCAAGGAGAACGTGAAGGTGGAAGCCGCCACGCAAACCTTCGCCACCGTTACCCTGCAGAATTACTTCCGTATGTACCACAAGCTGGCCGGTATGACCGGTACGGCAGAAACGGAAGCCGGTGAATTCTGGGACATCTACAAACTGGACGTGGTAGTTATCCCCACCAACCGCCCCGTTATCCGGGACGACCAGGACGATATCATCTATAAGACCAAGAAAGCCAAATTTGCCGCCGTCATTGACCGTGTGGTTCAGCTTTCGGAGGCCGGAAGGCCCTGCCTGGTGGGTACCACGGACGTGGAAACCAGTGAACTGCTTGCGCGCATGATGCGCATGAGAGGCCTGCATCCCAACGTGCTCAACGCCAAGGAGCACGCCCGGGAGGCCGAAATCGTGGCCCAGGCCGGCCAGAGCGGCAAGGTGACCATCGCCACCAACATGGCTGGCCGTGGTACGGATATCAAGCTCTCCCCGGAAGTGAAGGCCGCCGGCGGTCTGGCCATCATCGGCACGTCCCGTCACGACTCCCGCCGTGTGGACCGTCAGCTCCGTGGCCGTGCCGGACGTCAGGGAGACCCGGGAAGCTCCTGCTTCTACATTTCCCTGGAAGACGACCTAATGCGTAAATTCGGCAGTGAGCGCATTGCCGGCGTGGTGGACAAGCTGGGCATGGACGATAGTGAGGCCCTGGTGAGCGGTATGCTTTCCAAGAGCATCGAAGGCGCCCAGAAGAAGGTGGAAGAGAACCACTTCGGCTACCGCAAGCGCACCCTGGAGTACGACGACGTGATGAACTACCAGAGAGAGGCCATCTATGCCCGTCGCCGCAACGCCCTGTCCGGTGAGCGAATTGAGATTGACGTCCAGAACATGATGCAGGACACCGCCAATATCCTGGCGGAGCAGTCCGAGGGCATGAGTTACGAGGCTTTCGAGGAATACGTGATTGGTAAGCTTTCGATCGACCTGGGCTTCGACGAAGCGTTTTATGCCGATGCCAAGAAGGCCGATGTGGCCGAAAAGCTCTCCGCTCACATGCAGGAGGTGTACGACCGCCGTATGGAGACCATGATCCAAAAGGTGAATCCCATAATCAAGACCGTGTACGAGAAGCAGGGGAGCATGTACGAGAACATTGCCATCCCCATCTCGGACGGCAAGCGGCAGCTTTCCCTCAGCGTGAACCTCAAGAAGGCCTACGAGACGGAGAGCCGGGAAATTGCCAAGGCCTTGAGCCGCAACATCATCCTCTACCATATTGACGAGTACTGGAAGCAGCACCTCAGGGATATGGACGACCTGCGTCAGAGCGTGCAGAATGCTGCCTATGAGCAGAAAGACCCGCTGGTGGTGTACAAACTGGAAAGCTATAACCTCTTCAGCGACATGCTGGAGCAGCTCAACGAAGCTGTCCTCACCTTCCTCCTGCGTGCCTTTATCCCGCTCCGGGATGCTGCCGATGCCCGCGAAGCCCGTCCCGCCCAGCAGCCCAACCGCAACCTTCAGCAGTTACGCAGGACAGATCCTTCCCAGCTTTCCACCAACGGAGAGCAGCAGGCCCGTACCCCCGTCCGAGTGGACAAGCGGGTGGGCCGTAACGATCCCTGCCCCTGCGGCAGCGGCCTCAAGTACAAGAACTGCCACGGCAAGGGCCTGGTATAAATATACATTATATGGCTACGAAAATGGACAATACTGTTAACGTGAACGATGTAAGCCGCATTTCCGCGGGCACCGTGGTCAAGGGAGAGATCCAGGCTCCGGGCGATATCCGGATAGACGGCACCTTTGACGGAAAGCTCATCTCCAAAGGCCGTGTGGTGGTTGGGGAGAAGGCGGCCCTTACCGGCGACGTAATATGCCAGAACATGGATTTCTGCGGAACCATGAAGGGCAATTTCTATGTAAAGGATACCCTCAACCTCAAAGCAGGATGCACCGTGGATGGAGACCTGCACATCAAGCGCCTCCAGGTGGAGCTTGGCGCCCGTTTCAACGGCAACTGCCATATGCTGGAAGATGCAGAGTTTGAGAAGATTACAGGAACAGCTACCACTCCGGTGGCTCCCAAGAAATAAGTGGTAAGATGAAGAAATATCTGTTTTTCCTGCTCCTGACCGCACTTCTGGTGGTCTCCTGCGGGCCCAAGAAGATTGGCTGGACAGACCGCCCGGTTCCGGGAAAGGCCCTGGTGGAGTGGTCTTTCAGCAAAGACGGTGAATCCTGGGAGAAAGTTCGCATTCCCCATTCCTATAATGCCATCGACGGCCATTCCAAGTCCTATTACCGGGGAACGGCCCATTATAAGACCAGCCTTCCCAAGGCCGATGAACCCCGCTATCTGCTGTTTGAAGGTGCCGCTCAGGGCGCCCAGGTATACCTGAACGGAGAACTCCTGAAGGAGCACAGCGGCGGTTATACCCCTTTCTGGGTGGACCTTACCGGCAAGCTCACTGCCTCCAAGAACGAGCTGGAGGTGATCTGCGACAATACGGAACGGCTGGACCGTATTCCGTTAACTTCGGATTTCAACAAGAACGGTGGCCTGCATAATCCCGTATGGCTGCTGGAGTGCCCTCCGGTGCATCTTTCGCCGGATGCCTTCGGCCTGTACCGCCTGCATGTATCGCCGGTGGAAGTGTCCGACGAAAAGGCGCTGGGCAAGGCTGAAACCCGCATTTGCAACGCCTCCGGGGCCGAAGCTCCCGTGAAGGTGGTGTGGACGCTCTCCAATGCCGAAGGCGAGGAGGTGCTTTCCCACAGTGAAACGGTTTCCGTAGCTGCGGGTGCATCGGCCGATGTGGTATGGGACTTTACGCTGGAGAATCCTCACCTGTGGAACGGCATCCCGGATCCGTATCTCTATACCGTTTCCGTTCAGGCCGGCAAGGACCGGGCCCAGACGGAAGTGGGTTTCCGCTATTTTGCCATGGACCGCGTGAAAGGCTTCCAGCTCAATGGCAAGTCCTATCCGCTCCGCGGCGTGAGCATGCATCAGGACAAGGCGGACAAGGCATCGGCCCTCTGGCAGGAGGATTATGATGCCGATTATGAGATTGTCCGGGAACTGGGCGCCAATTTCCTGCGCCTGGCTCATTACCCGCACAACGACTATGCCTTCCGCCTCTGCGACCGCATGGGCATCATTGTCCAGACGGAGATTCCGTGGGTGAACAACTGCGGTGAAGATGCTCCCGAGGCCTATTTTGACAACATTTTCCAGCAAATGGAGGAGATGGTCACATCCCTTTACAACCACCCGTCCATCTGCTTCTGGGGCATGTGGAACGAGCTGGACAGCTGGGGCAACATCCGCGGCAAACTGCAGGGTGCCCTGGACACCCGACGTGTGGTGGAAGAAACCGCCAAGTTGTACGACTTCACCAAGAAACTGGACCCCTACCGCTATGTGGGCCTTACTGATGATTCCATGTTCCAGCGGGAAGGTTATACGGAACTCAAGGCCGATTATTACTCGGAGAACCGCTATCACGGCTGGTATTACAACTATGGCAACTTCTGGGGCCTGGCCGACGATATGGAGTGGATCCAGCAGAATATGGGCATTGCCAACCTGTCTGAGTATGGTGTTGGTATTAACCCCAACTGCCATACCTGGGATCCTTCCGATGTTGTCAGGGATCCTTCGGATTCCCTGCATTATGAGGAATACGGCAACCTGGCCCACGAAGCTTTTGCCCAGCAAATCGCCCAGGCTCCGTACTTGAACTTCACCTCCATCTGGGTAATGTTCGACTTTGCCGTGGCAGCCCGTCAGGAAGGCTTCCTGGACTGCAACAACGGCTATGCGTTCATTTATAACGACGACCGCAAGTTCACCAATGACAAGGGCCTGGTATCCAGGAGCCGCAATGTGAAAAAAGACGTTTTCTACCTGTACAAATCCTGGTGGAACAAAGAGGAGGAAACCGTTCACATTGCCAATACCCGGCTAAAGTACTGTCC
>JAIKYL010000215.1 GCA_024683255.1 Bacteroidales bacterium
AACCACGGAAATGGTGGTCCGCATCAACCCGCTCAACACCCCGTACGGCAAGAAGGACGTGGAAGCCGTAGTCAAGGCCGGTGTGGATGTAATCCGCATGCCCAAGACGGAAACGGCCGATGAAGTGAAGGAACTGGAGGCCGAAATCCTCAAGGTGGAAACCGAAATCGGCCGGGTGGGGGAGACGCAGATCATGGCCGCCATTGAGAGCGCCCTGGGCGTGGTTAACGCATACGCCATTGCCACCGCCTCCAAGCGCATGATGGGCATCGCCCTGGGGGCCGAGGACTATTCGGCCAACCTAAAGACCAACCGCACTCCGGGCGGCGCAGAACTCCTGCTGGCCCGCGAGCAGATTGTGGTTGCGGCCCGTGCCGCCGGCATCGCCTGCTTCGACACGGTATACTCCAATCTGGACGATATGGAAACCTTCCGCAAGGAAGTGGAGCTCATCAAGACGCTGGGCTTTGACGGCAAGTCCATCATTAACCCTCGTCAGATAGAGGTTGTAAATGAAGTATTTACGCCCACGGAGAAAGAAATCACCAAGGCCCGCGCCGTGGTGGCTGCCATCAAGGAAGCCCAGGCAAAGGGCTCCGGTGTAATTGCCGTGAACGGCAAGATGGTGGACCGTCCGGTGGTGCTGCGGGCAGAGCGTACCATTGCCCTGGCCGTTGCAGCCGGTGTAATCAGTGAGGAGGAAATGCTATGAGAAACACCAAGTTAGTTACCCTGGAAGAAGCCATCCGGCGCAGTGGTCTGCGGGATGGTATGACCATCTCTTTCCACCATCATTTCCGCGGAGGAGACAAGGTGGTGAACATGGTAGTGGACAAGCTGGCTCAGATGGGTTTCAAGGACCTCAAACTGGCCGCTTCCAGCCTTTCCGACGTGCATGCTCCTCTTATTGAGCATATTAAGAACGGCGTAATTACCGGCATTTCCACTTCCGGACTGCGCGGAGCCCTGGCCGATGCCATCTCCCACGGCCTCATGAAGGAACCGGTGGTGTTCCGTTCCCACGGTGGCCGCGGCAGCGCCATCGCCAGCGGCGAACTCAAGATAGACGTGGCCTTCCTGGGCGCTTCATCGGCCGATGAACTGGGCAACGCCTGCGGCTATTCCCGCAGCGAAAATGCCAAGAGCATCTGCGGTTCGCTGGGCTATGCCCTGCCGGACGCCCGCTATGCTGCTCATGTTGTGGTAATTACAGACGATTTGGTGCCTTATCCTAACATGCCCATGTCCATCCATGCGGCCGATGTGGAATCGGTTGTGGTGGTGGATTCGGTGGGGGACAGCTCCAAGATTGCCGCTGGTGCCATCCGGGATTCCAAGAATCCGCGCGATATCCTGCTGGCCAAGCAAGCTGCTAAAGTTATTATCAATTCCGGCCTGTTTGTGGACGGATTTTCCATCCAGACGGGAACGGGCGGCGCTTCGCTGGCGGCCGTCAAGTACATCCGGGAGGAAATGATCAACCGGGGCATCAAGGCTTCCTTCGCGCTAGGCGGTATCACGGCTCACATGGTAAAGCTACACGAAGAAGGACTCATCGGCAAACTCATTGACGTTCAGTCGTTTGACAAGGTTGCGGCGGAATCCATCAAGAACGATCCTTCGCACCAGGAGGTATCGGCAGTGGAGTATGCTTCCGGCCAGCATCTGGGCTCCGCAACGCATGCGCTGGATATTGTGATCCTTTCTGCGCTGGAGGTGGACACCCAGTTTAATGTGAATGTGCTGGTAGGTTCCGACGGCATCATCCGCGGGGCCATAGGCGGTCACCAGGATACAGCGGCGGACAGTGCTCTCAGCATCATCGTGTGCCCGTTGCTGCGAGGCCGCATCCCCTGCGTAGTGCCCAAGGTGACCACTTTGATCACGCCTGGATCTTCCGTGGACGTGGTGGTAACGGAGTACGGAATTTCCGTGAATCCGGCCCGTCCGGAGATCAAGGAGCGCCTGCTCTCCGCCGGACTCCATGTGGTGGAAATAAAGGACCTGGCCGCAAAGGCCACTTCCATCATCGGCACGCCGGATCCGCTTCCTTTCGGGGACAAGGTAGTTGGCGTGGTGATGAACCGGGACGGCTCCGTACTGGACAAGATTATGAATATCCAAGCGTAGAATGGAAACGCTTGAATAATAACGTTTTATGTAAAAATGCCTGGTCTTTTTGTCTGGGCATTTTTACTTATTTTACTGATAACCAATCATTTCCATTCAACGCCCATTGATTACCCTTGAACAACTTCTGGAGAGTCGGGACCGTAGGGCAGCGCACCAGCGCCAGTTGCTTGATGCGCACCCGGACCGTGTCCTGTTGTGCCTCACGGTGCAGCTGCCGGGCAGCGTGAAACGGAATGGGCTTTCCTGTGCCATTGCCTTGGCCGGGGTAGAAGCTGTCCGGGAGGCCTTTGAGCCTGAATATGAGGAGTTTAAGGACTTGGAAACAGGTTATGAAGGCTATTTCCTGGTGCCGATGGATCCGCTGGAAGCCAAACGCAAGGCTTGTCAATTGGAAGACACCCATCCGCTGGGACGCCTGATGGACATAGATGTCCTCCGTCATGCCCGGCTTGATCGGGCATCTCCTGGGTTTATGGCATCGGAAAAGGGGACAGAGGTATGCTTTGCCTCCGCGAAAAATTATGCCGATGCTACGGCGGAGCATACATCCATCCCTACAGAAGCCATAAGTCGCGAGGACATCGGCCAGGAGCCCAGGCGGTGCCTGCTTTGCGGGAACGAGGTGCGGTATTGCATGCGGGCGCATACGCATACGCAGGAAGAATTGCTTGCAAAAATCGAGGAGATGGTAAATTCCTATTTAAAATTATAATATAATATTGGTAAATCGCTAATAAATTATTACCTTCGCAGTGCGATTCCACAGCAGGCGGAACCGGGAGTATTGGAAAGCTTGCAAGAAGGATGCAGACATACGGAAACTGGGACATACAGGAGTTGCCTTTGAGCTCTCCTTATTTCTACAAGCAATTGGAGCAGTTCTTGGCCTCCAATGGTTTGCGTATGGAGAAGCTGGACCGTTATCTTACGGTTCAGGCCGATGGCAAGATTCTGGCAGGAGCCGGCTTTTACAAGGACATCATAAAATGCGTTGCAGTGGCACAGGAGGCCCGTTCGGAGGGTCTGGTGGCACCGTTGGTATCAAGGCTTATTGCCGATGCATCGGCCAGTGGAATCCATAACCTGAAGGTGTTCACCAAGCCGGAGAACCAGGCTATTTTCGAAAGCCTGGGGTTCAGGCTGCTGGCGGAGGCGCCAAAGGCGGTGCTGATGGAGAATGGAAAGGGGCTGGAGCGGTACTGCGAATATCTGAAGGGCTTCAGAAGGCCTGGAAGAAGTGGTGTCATAGTGATGAACTCGAATCCGTTAACGCTGGGCCATAAGTACCTCATAGACAAGGCTTCGGAACAGGTTGATAATCTGTACATCATTCCGGTAAAAGAAGATCTGTCGTTATTTCCTTACTCAGAACGCCTGGAAATGATTAGATTAGCATCGGAAAAGGGGACGGAGGTATGCTCCGCCTCCGCGAAAAATAATGCCGATGCTACGGCGGAGCACACCTCCATCCCTAATTCTTATAACGTCACTGTTCTGGAAGGCTCTGACTATATCATTTCGGAAGCAACTTTCCCTACGTATTTTCTGAAAGAAAAGTCTGATGCAGCGGAGACGCAGATGCTTCTTGACCTGGACCTTTATAGCCGGTGGATTGCTCCGGCGCTTGACGCCTCTGTGCGTTTTGTTGGTTCTGAACCACTTGACGCTCTTACAGCCCAATATAACACTCTAATACCCAATGCGGTTATAATACCTCGCTTAGAAATGGCATCTGCCGGGCCGGCGGCATCGGATAATTATTTTTTTGGACGGTGCCAAAAAAAACAATTTCCCGAAGCCATCGCGAACCTAACGCACGCAGATGCCATTTCGGCATCGAAGGTGCGTAAGGCACTGGAGGAGGGGAGTTTCCGGGAGGCGGCCAGCATGTGTCCGGAGAGTACGTGGCCGTATTTGCTGGGGCAACTGGCGGAAAGGGCGCTGCGGCTGGAATTGGATACGCCGATGAAGCCGGGGCTGGTATGTCCTGAGTCCTCAGGGGCGCATAAGGATATGGATTATGCGCTGATGCTCAAGGGGATATCGGCCATAAGGCCTTTCTTCCCTAAGATGGCGAAGGCGAAATCGGCCGATGAGCTGAGGCAGCTGGGGATTGAGGCGGAGAAGGCCATGATGGAGGCAACAGGAGGGGTGAATACGCATAGGGGAGCCATCTTTGCCTTCGGCCTAACGCTCAACGCTGTGATGCGTTCTACTCAACTGCCTTATACAGAGGAGGTTATGCAAAATGCCCTGTGTCAGATTGCACAGGGGATTTTTGATAATCAATTGAAAGACAACACTTTAGTTACCACACACTTCTTGACGGGAGCTCGTAAGATGGCGGCCGAAGGATACAAGGAACTGTTTGAAGATTGGTTGCCGTATTATCGGACGCTTCTGTTGGGGAAAGAGGTCTTTTCTTCCGCGAAAAATTATGCCGATGCTACGGAAAAGACCTCTTTCCCCCTGCAGATGCTTCTGCTACGGATCATGTCCACGCTGGAAGATACCTGTGTAATTAAGCGTGTGGGCTATGAAAAAGCGCAGCAGGTAAAGCAGGAGGCTGCTGTAGGGCAGCTGCAGGAAATGTGCGCCAGGTACGCTCAGGAGGGGATTTCTCCGGGCGGGGCGGCGGACATGTTGGCTTTGACGATATTTATAGATTCAATCATAGTATGATAACACTTAACCCTAATGGAGTTTATCTCCTCGATGGCAAGACCATCGCTTCGGAGGGCTCTATCGGCAAGGACGAGGCCCGCGAGAACACCATTACCTATCAGATTCTGCGGAAGCACGATGTGAACGGTTCCAAAGGCAAGAACCTGAACATCCGTTTTGACGCAATGGTTTCCCATGACATTACGTATGTGGGTATCATTCAGACGGCCCGCGCCAGCGGACTGGAGAAGTTCCCGCTGCCGTATGCCATGACCAACTGCCACAATTCGCTGTGCGCCGTGGGTGGCACCATCAATGAGGACGACCATGTGTTCGGCCTATCTGCCGCCAAGAAGTACGGTGGTATCTATGTGCCTGCCAATCAGGCGGTTATCCATCAGTATGCGCGCGAGGCCCTTACGGCTTGCGGCAACATGATTCTTGGATCCGACTCCCATACGCGTTATGGTTCGCTGGGCAACATGGGTGTTGGCGAAGGCGGCGGTGAGCTGGTGAAGCAGCTGCTGGAGAACACCTGGGACATCAATGCGCCGGAGGTGGTGCTGGTGTGGCTGGAGGGTAAGCCGCGCCGGGGTATCGGCCCGCACGATGTGGCCATCTCCCTGGTGAAGGCTGTGTTCGAGAGCGGCTTTGTAAAGAACAAGGTGCTGGAGTTCGCAGGTCCCGGCGTTGCCAATCTGCCGATAGATTTCCGTAACGGCATTGATGTGATGACCACCGAAACCACTTGTCTGTCAAGTATTTGGATTACGGACGAGGAGGTGAAGAAGTACTTCGAGATGCACAATCGGCCGGAGGCTTACAAGAAGCTGGAGCCGGGCAAGGTGACGTATTACGATGCCATGATCACCATCGACCTGAGCAAGCAGGAGAGCATGATTGCGCTGCCGTACCATCCGTCCAACGCGGTTTCTATCCATGAGTTGCAGGAGAATCCGGAGAAGGTGCTCAAGGCCATTGAGGAAGACACCAAGAAGCGTTTTGGAGAGAAGGTGCATCCGGATCTTATGTCCAAGATCCGCGGCGGCAAGGTGTATGCCGATCAGGGCATCATCGCCGGCTGCTCGGGTGGTACTTATGATAACCTGAGCGAGGCTGCCACCATCCTCAAGGGCAAATCCATCGGCAACGATTACTTTACCATGAGCGCTTATCCGCAGAGCACGCCCGTGTATCTGGCCACTACGCGCAATCACATTGCCGAAGAGCTGCTGGAGGCCGGTGTGGTCATTAAGCCCGCCTTCTGCGGACCTTGCTTCGGCGCAGGTGACGTGCCGTCCAACAACGGCCTTTCCATCCGCCACACCACCCGTAATTTCCCCAACCGCGAAGGTTCCAAGCCCGGTCAGGGACAGATTTCCATGGTGGCGCTGATGGACGCCCGCAGCATTGCCGCAACCGCTGCCAACGGCGGCTGCATCACTGCTGCCACGGATATCGAATACGAAGATACGCACAAGCCCTATCAGTTTGACGGCCGCATTTACGAGAAGCGCATCTATCAGGGTTTTGGCAAGGCCATGCCCGAGGAGCCGCTCCGTTACGGTCCCAACATCAAGGACTGGCCGGTGATGCCCGCCATGCAGGAGAACATGCTGCTGGAGCTGGCTGCCGTGATTCACGATCCGGTGACCACCACCGACGAACTCATTCCTTCCGGAGAGACCTCCAGCTACCGTTCCAACCCGCTGAAGCTCAGCGAATTCGCCCTGAGCCGCCGCGTGCCGGAATATGTGGGACGCAGCAAGCGCATCCAGGAGGATGACCGCAACCGTCGCGCCGGACAGCTCACCGAGGACCTGAAGAAGGCCCTGGCGGTGGCAGGGACATCGGCCGATAATACTTCCTTCGGCTCCTGCGTCTTCGCCAACAAGCCCGGTGACGGCAGCGCCCGTGAGCAGGCCGCTTCCTGCCAGAAGGTGCTGGGCGGCGACGCCAACATCTGCTACGAATACGCAACAAAGCGCTACCGCAGCAACTGCATCAACTGGGGTATCGTCCCGTTCACCATCGGCAAGGATACGCCGTTTGAGTACGAGGTGGGGGACTATGTGTTCGTGCCCGGCATCCGCGAGGCCATCCTGGGCGGCAAGGAGGAAATTGATGCCCGCGTAATTACCCGCGACGGCCGCTCCACGCCCATCCACCTTTATTTCCAGAACCTCACTGCCGATGAGCGCCAGATCCTGGCCGACGGCTGTCTGATGAATTATTACAAAAACCGCAAATAATATGAAAAAGATTCAAATGACCACGCCGCTCGTCGAGATGGACGGCGACGAAATGACCAGAATCCTCTGGAAAATGATCAAGGATGAACTCATCCTCCCGTTCGTGGACCTGAAGACCGAGTATTACGACCTGGGCCTCCCGTACCGCGACAAGACCTCCGACCAGGTAACCATCGACTCCGCCAACGCCACCAAGCGCCTGGGCGTGGCCGTCAAGTGC
>JAIKYL010000228.1 GCA_024683255.1 Bacteroidales bacterium
TCAATGCGTGGTAACGCAGTTTATGGCGCATCCAGCCATCTCGAAAACCGACAGTCATATTCAGCATGGGCATAATGCGATCCATCACCCGTTTGCCTTTATAGTCCAGGAAACCAAAGCGTGTATCGGAGACAATCCACAAGTTTTCTGTCTCGACCAGTTTTTTTATGATCTTTTCATAATCGTCTTTGATGGCGCAAATACCAGGAGTCTTCAGCCAGCACTGGTTACAACCCATGCAATGTGCAATCTTCATATCTGAGGTATCGACGACCTCCACTTCTTTGTCTTTAATCAGAGCATTTGCCCGGTCAAGGACTATTTCACCTAATGTGTTTAAAACCAACGTCTTCATAATAAAAGTACATTACATTCTTCCCTTGCTGTCAGCTCCGGCGCCAGTTCCGCGGTACTTGCTCTGCGCGGTGTTGAAGTTGTAGCGGACGGAGAGTTTCACCTTCTGTGTGTCCATCCGGTTTGTCTGCATGATGGTGTGGCTGCCGAAGTCGGAGTCCACATTGCAATGGGCCAGTCCCGCCAGGTCAGCGCCTTCCAGGCGCAGGACCAGAGACCCGTCTTTCAGGAGAGTCTTCTGTACGGCGGCAGTGATGTCGCAGTACACGCTCGTGAGGAGAAGGTTGCCCGAATAGCCTTTGGACTGTACCATACCGCCCAGCTCGAACTGCCAGCCGCCTTCAACGGAGAAAGTGTTGAGCAACTGGGCGATCCAGATCGGCTTGTCGTTGAAAGATGTCACCCTTTTCCCATCAGCCTCGCGAGGATCTTCCACAGTGATGTCGAGCCGCTGTGCCTGGACACCCATCGTATAGTTCATCGTCCAGATGCCGACAGTCGGGGTCAGGTTTACGAATGTCGAGAACATTCTGAAGGGCGATTCGATATTGCGGGGTTGGACCAGCACCACACCTTCGTTTCCGTAAGGGGAAGACCATGTCATGATCGCATCATCGGTGCGGGTATAGTTGGCCATCCAGGTGATGAACTTCCAGACGGCCGTTGCGCTGATGTTGTGGGACAGTTCCGGCTGCAACCGTGCGTTGCCGCTCTGCCAGATGTATCGGCTGTTATAGCGGATGGCGCCGGACAGGTTGGCATAGTTGGGCCTACGGGTCTTGGCGCTGTAACCCAGCATCACCTGGACCGGACTCTGCGACTGCGCGCCGATGACAGTGGCGTAAGATACGTTGGGAAACCAGTTTCCATAGTTGCGAGACAAGTCGTTTGCGGGTGAAATTGCATCCTTGTAGGCGTAATGCACCCACTCGTAGCGAACCCCTGCGCTCACCTGCCCCAGCTTCGGCAAATAGAAGCCGTAAGAGGCGAAACCTGAGATATTGTCCTCCCTCACCTCGGCCTTAGAAGCCGGGATAGCGATGCCATCGACCGAATAATAGTCGCTCCTGCGGGAGAAGGTTTCCTCCGTTCCAACCTGCATCTGACCCTTCCAAACCGGATAGGAAAACACTGCCTTGGCGGCATACATTCGACCGGCATTGGTGTTGCCGCTCTGGATAGCGGCATTGTGCGTCATGTCGCTCGTCTCCATGGACACAGACTTGGAGCTGTCATCTGTTCCATAATAGTCCAAGTTGACGTCGATTCCCAGTTTGTCCGCTACAAGGCCATTGTAATAGAGGTTGGCGCCCAGGTTGTACGGCACCCATTCCCCCATCGTGTCGTCCGACTCTGTGGAGAGTTTATCCACCAGCGTCCCATTCTCATAGACATTGTCCTTCACTTCCGAATGGACATGGTAGGTCAGGTGCCGGCCCCATTCCACTTTGCCGCCCAGGAAGTGACTGTCGGCCATCTGCCAATTCACACCGGCATTGCCATAGAGGGTACTGCCGTTGTATTCATTCAGGAGCGTTCCCTTATTCTCGAAGATCCAGTCATCTCCTGCGGGAGTCCTTCCGAAAGTCCTCTTCTCCAGATCGCTTTCCTGCCGGGAAGTATTGCGGGCATAGTTAACCCCGGCGAAAAAGTCCAGTCCTCCCGTCCGGTAGTTCATATTGAGGGCGCCGAAGGGATCATTTCCCTTGGGCCATCTCAGGGACTGGGCATCTGCAGCGTTCAGGTTGAAACCGAAGCCGTCGCCCTGGCGCCGGATGGTGCGGATGCGGACGACGGCCCGCACGGTAGCGTCGTACTGCGCTCCCGGGTTGGTAATTACCTCGACGTTCTGGATCTCGTTGCTCTGCAGGCGGTCCAGTTCGGAAGCGTCGCTTACGCGGCGTCCGTTGATATACACCAGGGGCGATCCTTTGCCGATGACCTCCAGGCCGTTCTGCCCTTTGATGAGGCCTGGCGTCTTGGCGAGCACATCGTTGGCCGTACCTGCATTCTCCAGCACGGAACCCCGGACGCTGGTCTGCAGGCCTTCTCCGGTGAGTTTCGTCTTGGGCATGACGACCGACAGGACGGCGCCTTCCAGCAGTGCTGTATCCGCCTCCAGCGTTATGATGGCGCCATCTGCCGGGACAAGATATACGGTCTTGTAACCCATCATGGCTACCATCATGATACCGTCGGTTTCGGATGTTACTATGTTGAAGGTCCCGTCATCGGCGGTAACGGCACCGCAAACCACGGAAGAATCGGTTTTGGAAAGCACCGCCACATTGGCGTAAGGGACAGGATCACCGTTCTCGTCAACAACTTTTCCCTTCCAGTCGCCTTTTGCAAGGGTAGGAAGGGTCATCATTGCAAATGCAAATAAAGCAATCAGTCTTTTCATCTTTTTGTCCATATTTTCCAGGTGCAAAGTTAGCGCATATCCCGTTCCGGAATATAAACCTATGTGGACAATTAGGTGGACAAATGAAGGGTTCCGACCCGAAAACGCTTGGACATAACTCTTGTTTTTTCTACTTTTGCGAAGGTCATTACGGAACAATCATTATGGCAAGACCGGTTCGTATCACAAAAGACAGGATCCTTGCGGCAGCCCTGGATATCGTGCGAAGGGGTGGCTCC
>JAIKYL010000032.1 GCA_024683255.1 Bacteroidales bacterium
ACAAAATTGCCCTTTTCGCCAACAACGGCGCCAAGTGTGTTTTCGCCTATCTGGCCGTCAACACTTACGAGACCTTAATCGTTCCCATGCTGGCAGACTTCTCTCCCGAAAGCGTGATGGGTCTGGTGAATCACTCGGAAAGCATTGCCCTCTTCACCAATGCCGCCCGCTGGGCCAAGATGGACCCGGAGGCCATGCCGCAGCTGAAGGTGGTCTTTGACGTAGACAACTGGAAGGTGCTTCTGTGCCGGGATCCCAAGATCCAGGACGCTGTAGACCATCTGGACGAGCTGTTCGCCGCCAAGTATCCGAAGGGATTCGGCCCGGACGATGTGGTTTTCCCCACCAACAACTGGGACGATCTTTCTACCATCAACTATACTTCCGGTTCTACCGGAGACCCTAAGGGCGTAATGCTCACGTACCGCAACTTCAGCGCCAACGTAGACTACAGCCAGCGCAATGTGCCGGCCGGCGACAAGATGGTTTCCATGCTGCCGATGGCCCACATGTACGGCCTGGTAATCGAGTTCCTGTATCCGCTGTGCAACGGTACCTCCATTTACTGGATGGGCAAGGCACCCACCCCTGCAACGCTCCTGAAAGCCTTTGCCGATGTGAAACCGTACCTGCTCATCACCGTTCCCCTGGTGATGGAGAAGATTTACAAGAGCAAGGTCAAACCCACGCTGGAGAAGCCCCTTATCAAGTTCCTCTTGAAAGTGCCCGGCCTTAACAACATCATCTACAAGAAGGTGAAGGACGGCCTGGTGGAGGCCTTCGGCGGCAATGTGCAGGAATTCATCATGGGCGGAGCCGCCCTGAATCCGGAAGTGGAGCGCCTGTTCAAGCGCATTAAGTTCCCGTACCTGGTGGGCTATGGAATGACGGAAGCCTGCCCGCTGCTGGCCTATGAACACTGGACCAAATACGTGGCCGGTTCCTGCGGCAAGGCCGTGGACGTGGCCGAGGTCCGCATCGATTCCGACGACCCTCAGCACGTGGTGGGAGAAATCCAGGCCCGCGGCGAGAACATCACCATCGGCTATTACAAGAACGAGGAAGCCACCGCCAACGCCTTTACGGAGGACGGCTGGCTGCGTACCGGAGACCTGGGCATCATTGATGCCGAAGGCAACATCTTCATCCGCGGACGCTCCAAGAACATGATCCTGGGACCTTCCGGCCAGAACATCTATCCGGAAGAGCTGGAGGCCGTGGTGAACAACCAGCCCTATGTAATGGAAAGCGTGGTGGTGGACCGTGGCGGCAAGCTGGTCGCCCTGGTGTTCCTGGACGAACAGGCCATCGCCAAGTCCCTGCTGGACAACGAGGCCAAGGCCGATATCCCGGAGAACATCCGCATAGGTGCCAACCGCCAGCTGCCCGCCTACAGCCAGATTGCCAAGGTGGAACTCATGGACAAGCCTTTTGAGAAGACGCCCAAGATGTCCATCCGCCGCTTCCTGTATAAGTAGGGAGATGAAACAAAAAACAGGTCCTGACAATCATCAGGACCTGTTTTTTGTATGTGCCAGATTAGCGGACCACCTGGGTGAATTCGGGGGCCTTGCCTTCTTCGGCCAGTACGTAGACCTTCATCTCCTGCTGGGGCATACCCGGAGGAGGGGTCATGCCCTCGCGCGGCTTGTCCTTGGCAGTGAAAATGTATTCCACACCGCCGGGAACGGGACGGGAGGTGGCGCTCACGGCCGTGGCCTGAATCATGGGATAGGTGCCCACGGCGGCGTCAAAGATGGCAGCTTCCTCTTCAGTGGCCGGATGCGGCGCCGGGAAGTCGTCCAGTTTTACAAAATCACCCTTGATAAAACCGCCGGCTTTGAGGAAACGGTCCACTTCGGCGGGGACGGCGGCTATCCTGGCAGCCCGTACGCCATAGCCCGGAAGGATCTCTGCACCAGGCTGTTTGGCAGCGATGTCCTTGACGCTGGCATCCAGTCCGCCGCTGCCGAAGGTGCAAAACGGAACCACCTTCTTGCCGCTCAGGTCCACCTGATCCAGCAAGGTGGCAACAGGCAGGGCATAGGTGCCGTACCAGATGGGATAGCCCAGGAAGATTACATCGTAGTCTGCGATGTTGGCATTAAGCGGATGAATCTCCGGAAGCACGCCGGACTGGCGTTCCGTCATGCCGCGGGCGATGGTTTCCTGATAG
>JAIKYL010000065.1 GCA_024683255.1 Bacteroidales bacterium
GCGGCCATCCTCACGTATCCGGACTTCTTCAAGGCGGCCGTTTCCTGCGCCGGCAACCACGACAACAGCATCTACAACCGCTGGTGGAGCGAGCAGCATCACGGCATCCAGGAAAAAGTGGCCAAGGGAGACACCACCTTCGTGTATCACATTGATACCAACCAGGAGCTGGCATCCCGCCTCAAGGGTCACCTGATGCTGGTGCACGGAGACCAGGACAACAACGTGAACCCGGCCAACTCCATCCGTGTGGTGGACGCCCTCATCAAGGCCAACAAGCGCTTCGAGTTCGTACTCCTGCCCGGCCAGCGCCACGGCTTCGGCAATATGAACGAATACTTCTTCTGGAAGATGGCCGACTGGTATTCCCGCTGGCTCATCGGCGACAAGAGGGAGCACGAGATAGACATAGCAGAACTCAACAACGACTAAAGCGCCATCAGGGCACAAGCGTATGGACTGGATTGTAACAGAAATAGACGGAAAGGTTGCCTCCATTGCGGCCGATTATCGGCATTTCAAACGCATCGCAGCGGAGGTGGCCGCCCTGCCGCCGGAATCCGTTGGCTCGGTGGGAACCCGGAAAATCACCACGGAAGAACTGCATGAAGCGGCTCAGTTCCTCACCTGGGAAGACCTCCGCCTGTTTGGCTCGGACTTCCAGAAAAAGGTGTGGAAGGGCATCTACGACCTATCTCACGGGCCGGAAGAGTTGCGGCTGTACAGCTATTCGGAACTGGCCACCCGGGTGGACAATCCGCTGGGCGTACGGGCCGTGGCCCATGCCGTGGCCATGAATCCCGTGGCCTATGTGATTCCCTGCCACCTCATTGTGCCCAAAGAGTCCATGGACAAGGTGAACGACATCCGTGCCACCGCCCTAAGTACCCTGTTCAAAGGCAGCGACCTGTATCTCCTGAACTCCATCGAGGTGGGTGAGTATGCCTATGGGTCGGAGATCAAACGGGAACTCATCAAACTGCAACTGGGGAAATGACGCTGGAAGTCTGCTGCGGAAATCTGGAAAGCGTGCACGCCGCCGTAACTGGCGGCGCGCCGCGTATTGAGCTGTGCCGGGACCTGGAACAGGACGGGCTCACCCCATCTCGGGAGGTGCTTCAGGAGGTCCGCCGGCTGTATCCGTCCCTTAAAATTCACGTCCTCATCCGCTCCCGCGCGGGGGATTTCTGCTACACTCCGGAGGATGTGGCCACAATGGCCGCCCAGATTGAAGAGGCCCTGGAACTGGGGGCCGATGGGATTGTAATTGGAGCCCTCACGCAAAAAGGTGACGTGGACATCCAGGCTATGCAGGCTTGGATGAAGGTGGTGGAGGACTGGATGCTGGCCAAGGGTTTCGAGGCCGGTGGCTGCCATTCCTGCATGGACGCCTATTTCTTTCAGGGGCTGGTAAAACGGCCTTCCGTTACCTTCCACCGGGCCTTCGACCGCTGCCGGGACCCGTTCCGGGCGCTGGAGGATCTCATCGGAGCGGGTTGTAACCGCATCCTCACTTCCGGGCAGGCGCCCACAGCGCTGGAAGGGACCTCCCTTCTGAAGGAGCTGCGCCGGAAGGCCGACGGCCGCATCGGCATCCTGCCCGGCGGCGGCATTACGCCGGAGAACGCCAGGGCCATCCTGGAGGCAACGGGTTGCACGGAACTCCACGCATCGGCATCCATAATAAAAGAGGGCCGCAAAGTTACCTCTGCAGCCCTCGTATCGGCTATCAACGCTATTTTACAGTAATCTGCGTCTTCTTGGCAATGAGCCGGTTGTAGCGGTCCAGGACCTCGTCCACCACATCTTCCCAGGAACGGACGATGGAACGGGAGGCCGTCTTGCCCACGCGGTGCACGCGTTCCGGATCGGCCAGCAGTTCCCGCAGGAGGGAGACAAAGGCGTCCAGGTTGTTGGGCACCAGGAAGCCGTTTTCCCCATCCCTGAGGATGGTGGCGGCCGTGGACTCGTCTATCATCACGGAAGGCGTGTGCAGGGCGGCTGCCTCGCGCACCACCAGCGGCGCATTGTCGTACAGCGAAGGGAACAGGAACAGGTCGGCCACCGCATAGTAGCGCGTGATATCGTCCCGGTTGGTGAGCATACCCGTGAAGGTGACGTGCCCCTCCAGGCCTTTTTCCCGCACCAGATCCTTCATCTCTTCGGCCGCATAGCCGGTTCCCACGAAGAACATCCTGAATTTCAGGTCTTTGATCTTCTCCAGGCCGTCTATGATGAAGCGTACGTTCTTCTGCCAGATGTGCTGGCCCACGAACAGGAAGACAAATTCGTCCGGGCCGATGCCCAGAGCCTTCCGGGCCTCGGCAAAGTAGGAGTCCGGATAATCGGCCACCAGGTCGCTGCCATTCTCCACCACCTCCACGGGGCCCTTGTAGCCGTATTCGCGGATTACATCCACCACCGACTCCTGCGGCACCCATACTTCATCGGCCTTGTCGAAGAAATCCATGGTTACCTTCAGCATCTGGTCCACCACAAAGTCCGAAGGGATGATCTTGGCGTAATCATCCCGGAACTTGGAATGGAAGGTGGCCACCAGGGGAATGCCCTGGGCCTTGGCCACGCTGGCTGCCACCCGGCCCGAGGTAAAGGGCGAATGGGCGTGCACCAGCTTGAATTTTCTCATAGAAAGCCGGGTTAAGAATACCGGGTCTATCTGTGCCACGCCGGTCACGTAAGGCTTGCGGAACGGGACGGGCACAGAAAGATAATCCAGCACCTGGTAGTCCAGGGATTTATAATCGGCTCCATACACATTGGGGGTGATGACGCTCACCCCGCCAACCTTCTTCTGCATCCAGTATGCGTAGTTCTGTACGCACACCGCCACTCCGTCCATTACGGGAGGGAAGGCTTCACTGGCTAGGAGAATGTTGGAGTCTTTTGTCCAGGCCATATCCTACTGCAGCGTACCGGCTTCGGCCTCTTTCACCATTTCTTCGTTGGCGGTGATGAAGATTTCCACGCGGCGGTTCTGGGCACGGCCGGCCTCGGTATCGTTTTCGGCCACCGGGAAGTTGAAGGAAAGGCCTTCGGCGGTCATGCGCTCCTTGGCGATACCCTTGGTGCGGAGATAGGTCTCCACGGATTCGGCACGCTGGTTGGACACTTTCTGGTTGGCCTGTGCGCTACCCACGTTGTCCGTGTGGCCGTAGATGGCGAAGTTGGTCTCCGGCATATCGGCCATTTCGGCGGCGAATTTGTCCAGCTGGTCCTTGGCTGTCTGTTTTAGGGTGGACTTGTTGAAGTCGAACAGGATGCCGCTGTCGAAGGTGACCTTGATGGCCTTGAGGCCGTTCACGTCCGTAACGGTTTCTACCTGGGCGTTCTCCAGTTCTGCCAGTTCGGCAGCCTTTTCGTCCATTTTCTTGCCGATGGCTACGCCGGTACCGGCACCTACGACGCCGCCCACGGCCGCGCCGATGGCGATGGCCGAACCGTCACCACCCAGCAGATATCCCAGACCGGCACCGATGGCCGCGCCGGCGCTTGTGCCGATAATGGCACCGGAACCCGTTTTGGACATACCACAGCCCACCAGAAGGGCACCGCAAACAAGAAGGGAAAGGATTTTTTTCATAATAGATCTATTTTTAGCGTTTGTCAACTACAAAGACAGTATCGGCCCGATCCGTGTACAGGATGCCGTCCAGGTGGTCACATTCATGCTGGAAGATGACGGCCGTATAGCCATGCACCGTATCCTTGCGGGGCTGCAGGGTTTCCCGGTCTATGTACGAAACCAGCACGGACTGGTAGCGGGAGACATACCCGCGAAGCCCGGGCAGTGACAGACAGCCCTCCCGGCCGCTCACCTTCTCTCCCCACAGGCTGTCCAGCTTCACATTGACGTATGCCTCAAAGGGCTCTCCCTCTTTGTCGAAGCGCTGCACGCACACAATGCGGCGGTTGATACCCACCTGCGGGGCAGCTATCCCCACGCCATTCTGCGAGGGATCCTGCACGGTGGTGAGCATTTTGCCGATAAGCTTCCGGAACCGTTCCGACTTGAGCTCTTTGGCCGATAAGTCCTTGCTCTGAGCCCGCAGAACGGCGCTGTCCCCGGGCATGGTGGTAACGTACATCACATCCCCGGAGTTGTCTATAATCTGCCTTTCTGCTTTGGTGAAATCCTGTTTTCCGGTAAAGAGAAGGACAATTCCCGCAGCCAGCGCCACCAACACGGGCACCAGCAGGCTGCTGTTCATCTTCATAGTATCTCTCATGAGGACAAATATACAAAAAAAACGTAAAAAAATTTGCAGTTTCCCAAAAAAGCCTTACCTTTGCAATCCCGTTAAGCGGAAATAGCTCAGTTGGTAGAGCACGACCTTGCCAAGGTCGGGGTCGCGAGTTCGAGTCTCGTTTTCCGCTCAAACGAACAGGACAGCCTTTATGGTTGTCCTGTTTCGTTTGATACGAGACCTCGAACGCAGCGGCCCCAGTCCCCCGAGGGGACCGCCGCGCAAGCGGCGAGGGGGTAACGTGGACTTCGCGAGGGGCCCGCAGGGCCCACTACCCGCGTCAGCGGGCTCGAGTCTCGTTTTCCGCTCAAACAAAACGCCAGCTCTTGTGGTTGGCGTTTTTGTTTATTATCTTTGCGTATAGACTATAACCACGCACCCTATGAACCGTTTATGCGCCCTTCTTGTTCCGCTGGCTATCATGGCGGGACCGGTTTTCCTTCCGGCACAGGAGAAACCTTATCTGGATCATCTTTCCGATTACATCGAGAACCTTGCCGTTTTCGAGGAAAACCAGGAGCCCGGGAGGGCTTTCCATATTCCGGAAAAGCACCTTTCCCTGAACGGAACCTGGAAGTTCTCCTACCAGGAGTCTCCGCTAGATGTTCCCAAAGACTTCTTCTCCCCTTCTTTCAATGACCGGAAGTGGGGCACCATCGAAGTCCCTTCCAACTGGGAGATGCAGGGATACGGCCAGGCCATTTTCCGAAACGTTTCTGCTCCTTTCATGGTGCTGCCTCCTGCAGAAACCATGAAACGTTACCGGGAACGGTACGAGGATCCTGCCACGCCGGAAAACATGAAAGGCTATCTCCTCTCCCGCATGGGCGGGAGCCTCACCCCGCCGCCTTTTGCCGTGAGCGTTCCGCAAGTGCCGGAATTCAATCCCACAGGTGCCTACAGGACCACTTTCAACCTGCCTAAGGACTGGAAGGGGGACCAGGTCTTCCTCCGTTTCGAGAAGGTGGCATCGGCCTCTTTCGTCTGGGTGAACGGCCAGGAGGTGGGCTACAACGAGGGGGCCCAGGAGCCGGCGGAGTACAATGTGACCAAGTACCTGAAACCGGGAAAGAACACCCTGGCGGTGCTGGTGCTCAAATACAGCGACGGTTATTATCTGGAGGGCCAGGACTACTGGCGGCTGGCGGGAATCTTTGACGATGTCACCCTCTATGCCTCCCCACAGGCGCGCATCTGGGACTGGCAGGTAATCACGGACTTCGGCCCGGATTTCAAGGATTCGGATCTGAGCGTTTCCATCCAGGTGCGGGGTTTCGACATCCAGGCCGATGGCTACAAGGTGGGTGCAACCGTCTCCAAAGGCGGCGTCAAGGTGGCGGAAATGGCCGGAGAGCCCTTCCGCATCGGCCCGGGCAGTTCCAGGACCATCCCGCTGACGGCTAAGGTGAAGGCCCCGGAGAAATGGTCTGCCGATACGCCGGTGTTGTACGACCTGGAGATGACCCTCTCCGATGCCACTGGGAGTATTGTGGACCGGATAACAAAGCGCATCGGCTTCAAGAAGACCGAAATCCGGGACGGCGTATTCTACCTGAACGGCCAGCCTGTCAAGGTGAGCGCCGAATGCTCCCACATGCAGCACCCGGAAATGGGGCACGCTATGACCGAGGAAGTGATCCGTCGGGACATGAAAATACTAAAGCAGTTCAATTTCAACGGGGTCCGTACATCCCACTATCCGCCCGTGAACGAATATCTTGACCTGGCCGATGAATACGGCCTGTACATCATTGACGAAACCGGCGACGAATCCCACGCCACGGAATATGTCAGCACCATGCCCGAATTCACGGAAATGTACCGGGAACGGGTGCGCCGGATGGTACTGCGGGACCGCAACCATGCCTGCGTGCTGTTCTGGAGCGCCGGCAACGAGAGCGGCGAGGGCATGAACATCGCCGAGGTGGTGAAGGAGGGCAAATCGTTGGATCCCACGCGTTTCTGGATGTACGGCGGCAATGCCGAGAAGAATCCGGCCGAGGATATTGTGGGCCCCCGCTATCCCATCCCCCTGGAACTGGAGATTGGCTACGGCCTGGACACCAAAGACCTGCGCCCTTCCTTCATGGACGAATACGTGTCGGTGGCCGGCAACGGCGGCGGTGGCTTTGACGACTTCTGGGATGTCATCTATCGGCATCCCAAACTCATCGGCGGCGCCGTCTGGGATTTCGTGAGCCCGGGACTCACCCAACCGGTCCGGACGCTTAAGGACAAGTCCCCCAACGACGTTCCCGCCCATATCATGGGTCGGGCAAAACTGGTGAAAGGGCCCACAGGTATGGCCATCGACCTGGACAAAGAGGACCAGTGGGTCCACGTGTACCGGGCCGATGCGCTGGAAATCTCCGGCGAAGGCCTCACCCTAACCCTGGACATCCTGCCCCGGAAATACAACATCTCCGGCGGCTATCTAATCACGAAGGGAGAAAACCAGTTCGGCCTGAAGCAATTCCGGGACGAGCGGCTGGACTTCTACCTGGACAACGGCCAGAAGCAGGTCTTATCGGCCCCGCTGCCCGGTGATTGGGAGGGCAAGTGGCACAATGTCACGGCCACCTATGACGGGAAGGAGATGCGGCTTTACCTGGACGGAACCCTGGCGGCCTCCAAGCCCATGAACGGCGCCATCCGCAACCTGCCGCTTTCCGTCTGCATCGGCCGCAGCGAGGATGGCTGCGGACAGGACACCAACGTCTTTATCTGCGATGCGCAGATTGACAATGTGGGCGTTTTTGCCGAAGCCGTCACGCCAGGCACCTTCAACCCTGCCAAGGCAGCCCTCTGGCTGGATTTCGAAGGGGAAAAGCAGGAAGGAACTTTCTGGACCTACGGCCTGGGAGCGCGGACCTACGGCAGCATATGGCCGGACCGGACGCCGCAGCCCGAGATGTGGCAGATGAAAAAGAGCGCCCAGCCTCTGTCGTTCCACCTTTTGGACGCGGAGCAGGGAACGGTGGAGGTCTGGAACCGGAATCCGTACTTGAATGCGTCACATTATCGGACGTCCTGGACCTTGACGGCCGATGACGAGGTGGTGGCCTCCGGCGAAATGCCGCTGAACGTGGCCCCGCTGGGACAGGAGGTCGTACGGATCCCGCTTCCGCATCCGGAAGCCATTCCGGGCCGGGAATACCGCCTGGACATCTCTTCCGTCCTGGCAAAGGACGAGATTTGGGCCGATAAGGGCCACGAGGTTTCCTGGGACCAGTTCGAACTCACGGGATGGAATGTCCCGGCATCGGCCAAATCCGCTTCCGGCAAAGCCCGGCTTTCCCGCACAGAAAAAGAGTATGTAGTTTCTGGAGAGGGCTTCTCCTACCGGTTCAGCTCCGTCAGCGGCGAACTGATATCGGCCGTTGTCAATGGAAAGGAGTTGCTTTCCACGCCTTTGAAACTCAACGTATGGCGTGCGCCCATTGCGAACGAGGTGGACGGCTGGGGCGGCAGCAGCGCCGGCCGGGTGAATGCGCCCGGATTCAGCGCCATCGGCCAGACAGCCCAGATCCTGGCAGCCCATTACTATGCCGCAGGATTGGACCGGATGGCCGCACTCCCCATTGAAGTAAACGTCCGTGAAGCGGGCGATGATGTTGTTGTGGAAGTCCGGGACCTGGCACTGCTGGGAAGTGAAGACAAGCAGCTGGACGCCTATATCTCCGGAAGGTCGTATTCCGGCTTTGAGGAATCTTATCGCTGGGTGGTGGCGGGAGACGGCACGCTTACCCTGCACCACAAAGTGAATCCGCAGGGCTCCATGCCTGCATGGCTGCCCCGCCTGGGTCTCACGATGCAACTGGACAAGTCCCTGGACCAGGTGGCCTGGCACGGCCGCGGACCGCAGGCTTCCTATCCCGACCGCAAGAGCGGCTATCGGCTGGGTATCTGGCACACCGATGTGGACTCCATGTATGAGCCCTATCTGATGCCCCAGGATTATGGCCTGAGGATGGATACGCGCTGGGTGCGGCTTACAGACGACTCCGGCCTCGGCCTGGAATTCTCTATGGATCAGCCCTTCGCATTCAATGCATATGACTGTACCACCGACAATCTCACGAAGGCAGTGTATCAGTATCAGCTTCAGCGGGGTGGTGATATTACGCTCAATCTGGACTATGCCACCTCCGGGGTAGGTTGCACGGCCCGTGGCATTTTCGATGCCTATCGCGTATATCCCGCCGGATACGAAAGAACCCTGACCATCCGGCCGGTTACTAAGAAGTAGTAGAAGTTTTAGGCTTCTTCCCGGGGAATGGCCAGGATAAAGCGGGCGCCGTCTGTGTAACGGGTGTCCAGCTTTACAAAACGGTCAAAGATGCTCTCCGCCTTTTCGGCCGGAACGCCGGGGCCGGTATCTTCCACATAGAAGGTGATGTATCCCGGATTCTCCACCAGGGAACTGCCCAGCACAATTTGCCCGCGGGGGGTGAACTTGCAGGCATTGGTGAGGAAGTTGATAAGGATCTGCCGGATGCGCATGCCGTCCGTTATGTAGCGTGTATCCTCGTCCAGGCCGGTTTGACAGGCAATTTCTATTTCCGGTGGAGTATTGAGCGACACGGTCCTTATGGCCTGCAGCATTACCTCGTTAAGGTTGGTGGCAACCTTGTGGACAGGGAACTGGCCGTTTTCCATATCGGCAATACCCAGCATATCGTTCACCATCATGGTGAGGAGCTGGGAATTGTTCATGATATGGCTCAGGTATTCTCCCTTTTCCTCTTCCGTTACGCTCCCTTCCGGCAGGCAGAGGATCTGGGAGAAGCCGATGATGGAGTTGAGCGGGGTCCGGATCTCGTGACTCATGTTCTGGACGAAGGCCGTTTTGATCTTATCGGCGTTTTCGGCCTTCTTCTGGGCCTTCCTCATTGAGCGCATGCTGCGGGACAAGGTCAAGATTACAAACCCCGCCAGGGCGGCCAGCAGGAGGAAGGCAATTAGCATGATCTGCTTCTTGTACGTCTCCCAAAGAGCCCCCGGTTTATTGCGGACAAGGGCATCTTCCGGAATGAGGGAAGTGTCCAGGCCGAAGTGCTGCATGGCTTGGTAGTTGACAGTGGGTAAGCCGGCCTCCAGGTATACAAAAGGCATCTCCGACGGCTGGATGCCGTGGTCCAGCACGTCCAGGATGCGCTGGGTCACCGTCCGTCCGTACTCCCGCTGGGAATAGCTGTAGAAGCCCATGACACCGGGATGCTGTTCCGTATCACAGGCAAACATGGTATACAGCGGAGCGATATTCTCTATGAGCGAAACGGTCTTATGGCGGATGGAGACATTCTCCATATATCCCTCCCGCACCAGCCAGGAGCCATAGAAAACGGCCGTCCGGGGACCGCTCTCCTTCTGCAGGATGGAGAGCAGCTGATCCGTAGTTACATCTGCCGACGAAATGGTCTTATAGGCAATTTCCGGATGCTTTTCCTGCATGTACTGCTCCAGACGCCACTGCCGCTCCTTGCTCAAATAATTCTCTCCTGCGATGAAAAACATCTTCTCCAGGTCCGGCTGCACCTTGAAAATGAGATTTACCGTGCGCCGTACCATGGGCGGAGCGCAGATTAAGGATATATTCAGCCCGCTATTCTTCAGATTGTTAATGGGATAGCGGTGGGCATGCGGATCTCCCGGACCATGCAGGGTGTACTCTATATCGCAGAAATAATCCTGCTCGCCGATGAGCAGCAGCGGAACCCCTTTCCATCGGCCCGCCACATCCGAGGCAAAGTTAAAGCAGCTGCCCCCCAGCAGAACTACCAGCCGGGGCGGTTCCGCGTGAAGGGTGAGCACGCTGTCCCACGCATGCTTCAGCGCCTTGGTGCTGGGATGGGACAACAGCCTGAAATGTTCCAGGGAAACCACCAGGTCCGGCCTGTCCTTCTCCAACTGCTCAATGGGGCTTAGCATGGACTGCGCCCATTCGCTGGATTCCGTGTGGGAAGAAAGGATTAGGATATCGACGCCCTTTTCCTGGGCCGACAAAGACAGTGAAAACCCAATAAGCACCAGGATGTATAAAGACAGGCGGCGCGTCATAATTATGTGGTCTTACTGCAAATATAGTGATTATTTGCAGAAAACAAAATAGTGGCTTTATATCTCAAGGGCCAGGTAGAGGCCGATTTTCTGGATTATGGGCTCCGCTTTGGCGTCCGTGACGGTGAAGCGGAACCTGGTGGCGGTGACGGTGGGGAAGCAGATGATGCGCCGATGGCCGATGGTGGTAAGGCCGTCGCCCTCTTTTTTTTTGCGTCAATCATTCCGGTTTTCAACGGGAAAGGCCATGACAAACCTGCATCCCCGGTGATAGTCGGGATCCAGCTCAAGGCTGCCGCCAAGCAGGATTACGTGACGTTTTGTCAGCGGAAGTCCTACACCCAGGCCTTCTGAAAGGCTGTCAGATTTGTAGAAGGGGGTGAAAATATGTTTTTGATAGGCGGGGGAAATCCCGGGCCCGGTATCTTCAAAGATATACTGGACCGTGCCCCGGCCGGCCTTCACGCGAAGGAAGATGTTTTTGCCGTCAGAGTATTTGGCCGAATTATACAGGATCTCGCGGATGCTCCGCATGAGGTAAAGACGGTCGGTAACGATGGTGAAAGAATCGTCAAGGGAAGTTTCCAGTTTAACGGAAACGCCGGGGAAATAGCGTTTGGTGTACCCGACACATTCCCTGGCCACCTCGTTGCAGGAGACACTTTCATAGCTAAGGCTCACCATCTCGTCACGGTATCCACGGTCTGAGCTGTCATACAGCATAAGGGACATGCGGCACAGAATCATCGTGTGGTAGTCGATCACATTCAGGAGTGACTGCTTTTCTTCGGCGGACATGCTCTCGCCGGTTTCCCGCAGAAGCTGGGAAAAGCCGATGATCAGATTCAGAGGAGTTCTGATCTGGTGAGTCATATTTGAGACGAACTCACCCTGGCGGCTAATTGCCTCCTCCAGGGCGGAATTGGCTTTCTGAAGCTCCTCGTTGCGCCTTGCCGACGAATCGATGGCGGAATTAAGCGTCCGGATGTGACTGTTGAGCGTCTCCTGCATGTTGGCAAAGCTGTTCTGCAGATTGCCCACGACGCTGTCTTCATTGCTGCGCTCAATCACGGTAGAGTAGTCGCCATCGGCAATCCGCAGTGTCTGCTCTTCCAGCAGTTTCACAGGGGCGAAGGCCCGGACCACGGTTCCCCGGCAAATGACAAAAATAACGAGCAGGCCCACCGCAATGACAATCAGGATGATTATACTAAGGCGCCGGTATCCGTGCAAGATGTCGCTTTCGGGGCTGATGAGCGCGGCGCTCCAGTTTGTCCCGGGAACAGGCCGGTAGCAAATCAGGCATTTAACGCCTCCTACATCGGCGTGCATCCTTCCGCGGTGTCCCGCAGTCATTTCGTATCCCAGGGCTAGTTTATCGGGGTAGTAGCGGCCGTTCGTGAGGTCGAAGATGGTATTTCTGACAATCTTCGAGGTGTCCCGGTGCGCATAGAAACGGCCGTCCTGTCCCAGTATTATGAGATACGAATTCGGATACGGTTTGATGGAAGAAACGGCCTTTGAAAAATCCATCAGGGACATGTCTGCGGAGATAACCCCGACAAGCCGCTCCTCCCGGTCATACAGCGGGCGGCAGTAGGAGGCGATCATGGAATCGGCAGAAAGCGAGCGCGCCTGGTCATCGGTAAAATGATCCACCCACACAGCGTTTCCCGAAGCGGAAGCCTTGTTGTACCGCTCACGGTTGAAGCATTCGTTTCCGTCTTCCAGGGTGGTTTTGACAACATCCCCCTTACGGACCGTCCTGGCGGAATAAAAGCGGCCCTGTTCCGGAAACAGGTCCGGCCGGGCAGAAATGGAGCATCCCGAGACAAAACTGCTCCTTTGGAGGACGCTCCTGGAGTACGCCGCCAGGGAGTCGGGACAGAAATCGTCTTCTATCATACAGGCGGTTACGTCGGTGACAGTTTCCACCGCATTCATATAGCGCTCGGCCCGGGCGACGGCCGTGCCCAGGGCCTCCGAAGCGTTGTCCATGGCCGTGTTGTGGAAATGAGTCCGGGACAATACCATGAAAACACCATTAACCAGCACAAAAACGACGACAGCGACCAAGAACATATTGAGGCTGATCTTCGTCGGGAGCGAGCGTTGGATATATTTTGTCAGTTTACCCATGGCCGTCCCAACTTTTCAGGTTCAACAAGTCGTTCAGGATTTCCGTCACCCGGCGGCCGTTCCTTTCAATCTTGTCAAGCGCCTTCCCGGACCGCTCATCGCTCATGTCTGCACCGAGTTCACAGAGGCTATCCACGCTGTCTTGGATTTCCGCCGTCACATCCACCATCTGATGGGTCATTTTGCCGAAAAAATCGGCCTTGTGCTTCTTGATTTCCTTCGTTTTCGCGTATGTCTGGACCAGTGCATCCTGGTACGCGATTTCTTTCTCCGAGAGATTCTGCAGCTGCTCCATATCGTCTGCAACGGCTTGCAGCATTTTGTTATACAGGGTTTGAAGCCGCCCGACTTCGTCTGTGCGTGATGTCTCAAACCCCGGCAGCCTATAATTGCCCTTTGAGATGATTTGCGTCACGCGCATCAGTCTCCTAAGCGGACGCAGGCTCATATGTGCGATTATGGCGGCCCCCACAACAAGAAGCAGCAGGCTGACAACAATCATGAGGATAGACAGACGATATCCCGGATCGAATTCGGTATATAATTCCTTCTCCGGATAAAAAACGGCGATGCTCCACCCGAGGTTTCCCACCTGCCGACCGGGATAGGCCGACTGTTGGAAAGGCTTATAAGCCATGAGGTAACGTGTGGAATCCAGCGTAAATGCCCGTCTCCCGGATTTTCCCTCGATCATTTCCTGAAGCACCTCCATGACAGACGGATTCTCGGCATCCCGCAGTTGGGCCAGGCTGCTGATGTGCAGGAGCCGCGTGCTGTCGGGATGGACGATGTAAGAGCCTTCCCTATCCAGGAGGGTAATGTAAGAATGTGTGGATGTCTTGTAATTCTGGGCAATCTGTGTGAGGACACTCAAAGACATGTCAACACCCATAACGCCGACAGACACCCCATCCTTGACAATGGGAATGTCATAAGAAAGGAGAGGTTCTTCTTCCGTTTCCTCATTTCTGAGCGGACCCACCCATGAGGGAACCCCCTCCCGAACGGGTTTCGTGTACCATGCCTGCTCCGTGAACGACAGGGCGGTGAAGGTCTCGGATGAAAGCAGTGGCCGGGAGCGGCTATTGGCAGAGGAGATGTCTCCACCGGCCCTGTGGATATAGGCCATGAAAGGCTTGCCATACAATGTGTAATGTTCAGGATTCAAGGCGATGGCGCAACCGCTGATGGACGGGTTCACCTCCAGCGCTTTCAGACACAGCTTGTTCAGCTCCTGCGGATGGTCCAGATAGTTCGGAATATCCTTCTGGAGTATTGCAGCGGTCTGTTCCACACCCAGGAACGTGTTGTCTATCCTGTAAGCGATGCCGTCAAGGGCCTGGTCTACCTGCCGTCCTACTTCCTCCCTCATAATCAGCCGCGTCCCAATAACCATTGCAAGGACTGTAGGTATCAGGAGCAGGGATATCGCAAAGACTGTCTGCAGGATTATTCTGGCAGATAAAGTCCTGGGTATGAAGTCGCGTGGTTTGGGCATTGAAGTCCAAAGAGGTGGTTATGCGTCAAAGATACGAAAAAAAGGAGATTCCCAAAAAAACTTTTTCCATTCTATCTCAGCAAGCATCTCGTCGGTCAGCTCGCTGAAGTCCATACCTTTCGGGATGTATTGGCGGCCCGCACCTGCGCCAGGGCCTGCAGAGGCCATAAGGCAGTCAGGACTAACAGAAGATATTTCATAGTCTAATAAACATCTATATCACCGTAACCCATACGGTTCCCGCTGGCCAGGCGCTCGGCATCCAGCTTGAACATGCGCACTTGGGTGGGAGGGAAAGTAATGGTTTGCCAGATGGGGTTGTTCACTATATTGGAGAACTCGCCGGAGGAAAGCACCGTCCAGTTTCGCCAGTCCGTAGAGGCCGAAAGGGTGTAGTGGGTAATGGTCCCCTCACTGCCGTCCTGCGGGGGCAGGTAGCGGAAAGTGGTGAAGGTCTGCGCCGAATCCCAGTCTGTGAGCATCTGCGTGGGGCTGCTGAAGAAGATGTGCAGGGCCGACGACTTCTTTTCTCCGCTGTCGGGAATATCGGCCGTGAGTTCCGGCGCCAGGTAAACGCCCAGTTTCTTGATTACGGGTGAGGCCTTGGTGTCCGTAACGGTGAAGCGGAGCTTGGTGGCCGTGACGGCGGGAAAGCAGATGATGCGGCGGTGACCGATGGTTGTGAGGCCGTCACCGTTTTCCGAGAGTTCGTCCTTCAGCGGGATCCACTCCCCGTCCACCAGGGCTTCCAGGGTGAATTTCCGGACGCGCTGGCCAAGGGCTATGTCCTCTTCGGCCAGGAAACGGTTGAAAGTCACCGGATTGCGGAAGGTTAGGATGGTAGCGTTGCCCTCGTGCTTTACGCGGGCTTTATCGGCCAGATTCTCCTTGAACACCTCATCTGTCATCTTCTTGAAGGCTAGGCCGCGAAGGCTGTCGGTGGGGTGGATGCGGCCATTGGGTGCTATGGGGAAGTTGAGGAGCAGGGTACTGTTGCGGCCCACGGATTTGTAGTACGTATCCATGAGCTTGGCGAGGCTCTTTACATGAGCGTTTTCGGCCTCATGGTAGAACCAGCCCGGGCGGATGCTGGTATTGGTTTCCCCGGGGCACCAGACGTCTCCGTCCTCCACGCCGTAATGCAGCATTTCGTAGGGCACATCGCCATCGGCATAAAGCAGGCTCCAGTTGGTTTCGCCCACGTTGCCGGCTTCCGTGCCCACCCAGCGGAGGTCTCCCCTATCCCCGCCGTCGTTCCAGATAACGGCCTTGGGCTGCAGTTCGCGCACCATCTGGTAAGTTTCGGGCCAATGGTAATAGGTAGTCCGGTCTATCCGGCGCGTCTCATTGGCGCCGCCGTACCAGCCGTCACCGCCGTTGGCTCCGTCGAACCACACCTCAAAGATATCGCCATAGTTGGTGAGCAGTTCCCTTAACTGATTCCGGAAATACGTCACGTATTCGGGCCTCCCATATTCCGCGTGGTTGCGGTCCCAGGGGGAAAGGTACACGGCAAAACGGAGCCCTTCCTCCCGGCAGGCATCGGCCAGCTGCTTCACCACATCCCCTTTCCCGTCCTTCCAGGGCGTGTTTTTCACGCTGTACTCCGTATAGGCCGATGGCCACATGCAGAAGCCGCAGTGGTGCTTGGCGGTGAAAATGATGCCTTTCATGCCGGCCTGCTTGCACACCCTCGCCCACTGCCGGCAGTCCAGATCCTCCGGATTGAACAGACTCAAGTCTTCGTTTCCAAAGCCCCATTCCTGGTCCGTATACGTGTTCAAGGAGTAGTGGATGAACGCATACTTCTCCATGTCTTGCCACGCAAGCTGGTTCTCACTGGGGAGGGGGCCGAAAGGCTCCGGCCTGGTGGTGCAAGCGGTTAACAGCAATAGTGTAAAAATGAGGAGATGGGGTCTGTTCATAGCTTCAGGAGCTTTTTACAAACATACTTATTTTTTTATAATTATCGGCAGATTCCTTATCTTTACCAAACGAAAAACGAAATAACATGAAACTAAGCACCTGCATCCTGTCCCTGGCTCTGGCCGCCGCCCTTTGCGGCTGCGCGCAGAAGCCCGCCCCCCTCAAGACCTGCATTTTCCCGGGCGACTACCCGGATCCTTCCATTGTTCGTGACGGAAATGACTTCTATATGACGCATTCCTCGTTCACGTATTTCCCGGCCCTGCTGGTCTGGCACTCCACGGACCTGGTGCACTGGGAGCCCATTTCCCGGGCCGTGGAGGACGGGGACTATTCCATCTATGCCCCGGACATCTGCAAGGTGGACGGTAAGTTCTACATATACTATCCCACCAGCCGTGGAGAGAATTATGTGGTTACGGCCGATGACCCCAGGGGCCCCTGGAGCGAGCCGGTGAAGCTGGATGTAGGCGGTATTGACCCGGGCCATGTGGTGGCCGAAGACGGGCAGCGCTACCTGTATACCAACAACGGCTTTGTAACGCCCCTCACCCCCGACGGACTGGCCGCTGCCGGCCGCGCCAAGAAGGTCTACAATGGCTGGGCATATCCGGCGGAATGGGAGACCGAAGGCATGTGGCTGGAAAGCCCCAAGCTCTTCAAGCGCAGAGACTGGTATTACCTGGTTAGCGCAGAAGGCGGAACCGCCGGCCCCGTTACCAGCCACATGGTGGTGGTAGCGCGGAGCAAATCGGCCCTGGGGCCTTGGGAGGACAGCCCGCATAACCCCATGGTACACACGTACAGTGCCGATGAAGCCTGGTGGTCCAAAGGCCATGGAACCCTGGTGGATGACGCCGCCGGCAACTGGTATGTAGTGTACCACGCGTACCGGAACAGCTTCCATACGCTGGGCCGCAGCACTATTATCGAGAGCGTGGAATGGACTTCCGACGGTTGGCCCGTGCTGGTGGAGAAGGACGGCGCCAAATGGGAGCAGGACGGCCTGCAGGGAGACTACAGCTATCTGCGGGATTATAACAACCCGCTCCTTTGGGCCCGCTGGCAGCCCGGCTTTGCAGGCGGCACCCTCATGACCGCCACCGCCGTGGACGCTTCCTACGAGATTACCGCCAGCTTCTCTGTCCCGGAAGGCGGTAGCGCCGGTCTGTACCTGTTCTACAACGAGGCGGCCCATTTCGGCCTTTCCTGCAGCGACCAGGCCTTCTCTATCCGGATCCGCAATGAGCGTAACTCCGCCACCCTCTGGAAAAAGGTGGCCGATGGAGATTGGACCCTTGTTCAGGAAGGCGTAGATGTTTCCGGCCTCCACCACAACAACTACAACGGCTTCTTCGCCCTCCGCCCCGCCTATCTCCTTGCCGGCGACGCCCAGCTGGAAGAGTTTAAGTACGAAGTGTTATAAGCGAAACTGATAAAACCACATAATAATGGGAAAAGATAAGACCCCTACGCCCCATATCGGGGCCAAGTTCGGCGAAATTGCCGAAACCGTTATCATGGCCGGAGACCCCCTGCGGGTTAAATTCATGGCAGAAAAGTACCTGGAGAATCCCATTTGCTTCAACCAGGTGCGGGGAATGCTGGGTTATACCGGCACCTATAAGGGCAAACGCGTGAGCATGATGGGCCACGGGATGGGAATGCCTTCCATCGGCCTGTATACTTATGAGCTCTATCATTTTTACGGCGTCAAGACCATCATCCGCGTGGGATCGGCCGGTGCATACCACAAAGACCTCCATCTGGGGGACGTTGTAATTGCCGAAGGCGCCTGCACGGACTCCAACTATGGAGACCAGTACGAGCTGGGTGGCGTCTTTGCGCCCATCGGAGACTTCGGCCTGCTCAGGAAGGCGGCCGATAGCTGCGAACAGCTTAAGGTCCCCTACATGGTGGGCAATGTCCTTTCTTCGGACGTTTTCTACCGCGAGAATTCCCATCCGGAGCGGTGGATGGCCATGGGCGTACTGGCCGTTGAGATGGAAGTGGCCGCCCTGTACTTCAACGCCGCCCGCAGCGGCAACAAGGCCCTTGGCATCCTTACCATCTCGGACCATATTCTCACCGGCGAGGTAACCACGGCCGAACAGCGGCAGACCACCTTCACCAGCATGATGGAAGTGGCCCTGTCCCTAGTATAAAAAAAAGCGCCCGGCCTTCTTTCAAGGCCGGACGCACATCTTAGGCTTAGGTTGATATTACTCTGCTGCGGGAGCTTCAGCTGCAGGAGCTTCGGCGGCGGCGGGAGCCTCTTCGGCCTTGGGGGCCTCGGGGGCAGCCTCGGCCTTCTTGGCACGGCTGCGACGGGTGGTCTTCTTGGCTTCTTTCTTGCCGGAAGCAAGGGCGGCCTCGTTGAAGTCCACAAACTCTACCATAACCATTTCCGTGGCGTCACCGCTGCGGAAACCGGTGTGGAGGATACGGAGGTATCCGCCCGGACGACCGGCCACCTTGGGAGCGATGTTGCGGAAGAGTTCTGCCGTGGCCTCTTTGTCCTTTAGATAGCTGAAGACAACGCGGCGGGAGTGGGTAGTATCTTCTTTAGACTTGGTGATGAGGGGCTCTACGTAAGGCTTCAGGGCCTTGGCCTTGGCCTCGGTAGTGGTGATCCTCTTCTTCAGGATGAGGGAGGATGCCATGTTGGCAAGCATCGCCTTGCGGTGACCGCTCTTACGACCAAGATGATTGACTGCTCTATTGTGTCTCATTGTTAAACGATCTTTTTCTTAGGTTCAATATTGTACTTGGTGACATCCATGCCGAAGGAAAGCTTCATCTTCTCCACCAGGAGGTCGATCTCGTTCAGGGACTTGCGGCCGAAGTTGCGGAACTTCATCAGCTCGGCACGGCTATAGGAAACCAGGTCTGCGAACGTGTCGATATCGGCAGCTTTCAGGCAGTTGAAGGCTCTCACGGAGAGACCCATGTCGGAAAGCTTGGTGAGAAGGAGATGACGCATCCTCAGGGACTCCTCGTCAAGATCCTTGCTGTCGGACTCTACGGAAGACTCGATGGAGATCTTCTTGTCGTCGGTGAAGAGCTTGAAATGGTAGATGAGGATGTTGGCTGCATCCTGCAGGGCGGCCTCCGGGGAAATGGAACCGTCGGTGACAATCTCCAGGTTCAGCTTCTCATAGTCGGTCTTCTGTTCCACGCGGTAGTTTTCCACGGTCCAGTTAACCTTCTTGATGGGCGTGTAGATGGCGTCCACGGGAATGGCGTTAATGGGCGTATTCTCGTCGCGCATCTCTTCGGCCGGGACAAATCCGCGGCCCTTGGTGATGGTCAGGGAGATTTCAATCTTGACGGAGGGCTCCAGCGAGCAGATGTGCAGCTCGGGATTCAACACCTTGAAAGAAGACAATCCTTTAGAGATGTCCTCAGCGGTAAACTCCTGTTTTCCGCTGATCGTGATGTTCGCCACCTCGGAGTCTACAGTGTCCACCATCCTGCGGAAGCGGACCTGCTTCAGGTTCAGGATGATGTCCTGCATCCCCTCGATCACGCCGGGAATGGTCTGGAACTCGTCCTGGACACCGTTCACCTGGATCTGGGAGATGGCGAAACCTTCCAAAGAGGCGAGGAGAATGCGACGGAGGGCATTGCCGATGGTTTGTCCGTAGCCAGGCTCAAGCGGTCTGAACTCGAAACGGCCAACGGTCTCGGTGCCTTCGAGCATAATCACCTTGTCGGGTTTCTGAAATGCTAAGATTGCCATAATTTTGGGGTGTTAAATTCTATTACTTGGAGTAGAGGTCAACAATCAGCTGCTCGTTGATGTTCTCGGGAATTTCCTCGCGGGCGGGGACATTCAGGAACTTACCGGAGAGGTTGTTGCCGTCGAACTCGAGCCAGGAATACTTGGTGGCGGAGGCCACGCTGTTGGTAATAACTTCCAGGCTCTTGGAACGCTCACGCACGGCGATCACCTGACCAGGCTTCACCTGGCAGGACGGGATGTTGCAAATGGCGCCGTCCAGGGTGATGTGGCGGTGAAGGACGAGCTGACGGGCAGCGGCGCGGCTGGGGGCGAAGCCCAGACGGTACACGAGGTTGTCCAGACGGGCTTCCAGCAGGAGGATGAGGTTCTCACCGGTCTGACCCTTCATGCGGGCGGCACGGGCGTAGGTGTTACGGAACTGACGCTCCAGCACACCGTACATGTACTTCACTTTCTGCTTCTCCTTGAGCTGGGTGCCGTATTCCTTGGTCTTCTTGCGCTTGGCAGCGAGACCGTGCTGTCCCGGAGGAGTGTTTCTCTTTTCAAAGGTCTTGTCAGGGCCATAGATAGGCTCGCCGAATTTACGGGCGATGCGGGTGGTAGGACCAGTATATCTTGCCATTTTAGTTCTCCTTTAATGATTAGACTTTACGGCGGCCCTTAGGACGGCAACCGTTGTGCGGCATCGGGGTGACGTCGATAATCTCGGTTACGGTGATACCCGCATTGTTGATGGTGCGGATAGCGGACTCACGTCCGGAACCCGGGCCCTTCACATAGCACTTGACCTTGCGGAGGCCAGCGTCGAAAGCGCTCTTGGAAGCGTCTTCGGCAGCCATCTGGGCGGCGTAAGGAGTGTTCTTCTTGGAACCGCGGAAACCGCACTTGCCAGCGGAAGACCAGCTGATCACCTGACCCTGGGCATTGCAGAGGGATACGATGACGTTGTTAAAGGTGGATGAAATATGGGCTTCGCCATAAGCCTCAACCTTCACAACTCTTTTCTTGGTGGTTGTAGTTTTCTTTGCCATAATTCATCAGACTTTACTTGGTTGCTTTCTTCTTGTTGGCAACGGTCTTCTTCTTACCCTTGCGGGTACGGGCGTTGTTCTTGGTACTCTGTCCGCGGACAGGGAGACCTGCACGGTGACGGATGCCTCTGTAGCAGCCGATATCCATGAGGCGCTTGATATCCATCTGGACGGAACTGCGGAGCTCACCTTCAATCTTGTACTCGTTGTTGATGAGGTTACGGATGGCGGCAATCTGCTCGTCGTTCCAGTCTCCGACCTTGATGGAGCGTTCGATACCACAGGTGTCCAGAATCTTCCGGGCGCTGCTGCGGCCAATACCGAAGATATAGGTGAGACCTATCTCTCCGTGTTTGTTGTTCGGTAAATCAACACCGGCTATTCTTGCCATATTCTATCTGTACTTTTATTAGTTACACATTAACCCTGGCGCATCTTGAACTTGGGGTTCTTCTTGCAGATAACGTACAGGCGGCCTTTACGCCGGACAATCTTGCAGTCTTCGCTGCGTTTCTTGATGGAGGTCTTGACTTTCATCGTTATCTAATTTTTATTTGTATCTGAAAGAAATTCTTCCTTTTGTTAAATCGTAAGGCGAGATCTCAACTTTGACCCGGTCACCGAGAAGGATATGGATAAAGTTCATCCTCATCTTACCTGAAATGTTGCAGAGGAGGACATGACCGTTTTCCAACTCCACGCGGAACATCGCGTTGGGAAGGGTCTCGATCACTGTTCCGTCCTGCTCGATAGCTACTTGTTTGGACATTGTTAAAAAGTCACTTTAAAATTTAATGGAACCATCTTTCTCAATGTAGTCGAAGGTCGAAAGTTGCTCGGCCCGGCCTTTACGGACAACAACCGTAAGCTCGTAATGCGCCGCGTTCTTGTGATCGGCGGTGTGAACTGCCCAACCATTTCTTGCAAGATACACACCTCTGCCGCCTGCACAGATCATCGGCTCAATACAGATGGTCATTCCGTCCAGAAGTCTTGCTCCGTGGCCCCGTCTTCCGTAATTGGGAACACCGGGTTCCTCGTGCATCTCCTTTCCGACTCCGTGTCCTTCGAGTTCGCGGACAACGGAGAAACCGAATGACTCAGCGTACGACTGCACCGCGTATCCGATATCGCCCGTGCGATTGCCAGCCACAGCAGCCTCAATGCCCTTGTACAGGGATGCCTTGGTAACATCCAGGAGTTTCCGGGTCTCGGCATCCACCTCCCCTACAGGGAAGGTGTAAGCCGAATCTCCGTTGTATCCTTTGTACAGGGTTCCGCAATCGACGGAAACGATGTCGCCCTCTTCGAGGGGACGGTCGCTGGGGAAACCATGTACGACCACATCGTTTACGCTCATGCAGAGCGCTGCGGGAAAGCCATCGAAACCTTTGAAGGAAGGAATGGCGCCATGATCACGGATAAAGGTCTCGGCCACCTCATTCAACTTCGCAGTTGACACACCTGGGGTGATCCATTTTCCGACCTCGGCCAGGGTACGAGACACCAGGTCACCGTTGATCCGGAGCAATTCGATTTCTTCTTCAGTCTTAGGCCTGATCATATCGATCTTCTTAACATTTCAAAATTACATGCCAGAGCGGCCGGTAAGACGGCCGGTCTTCATGAGTCCGTCGTAGTGGCGCATCAGCAGATAGCTTTCGATCTGCTGCAGGGTGTCCAGGATAACGCCCACCATGATCAGCAGCGAAGTGCCGCCGAAGAAGCTGGCGAACTGGTTGTTCACACCAAATACGTTGGCCAGGGCCGGCATGCAGGCAATCGCGGCCAGGAAGATGGAACCCGGAAGGGTCACTCTGGTCAGGATAGAGTCCAGATACTCGGCCGTCTTCTTACCGGGTTTGACACCGGGGATGAAACCGCCATTCTTCTTCATATCCTCGGCCATCATCGTCGGGTTGACGGTAACGGCGGTGTAGAAGTAAGTGAAGACGATCACCAGGAAGCCGAATACGAGGTTATACCAAACGGTAGTGTAGCTGGAGAAGGCGGCGGCGATACCACGGGTGGCATCGTAGCGGCCCAGCAGCATCGGGAACATCATCAGAGCCTGGGCGAAGATGATAGGCATCACGCCGGCGGCATTGATCTTGAGCGGGATGTACTGACGCACACCGCCGTACTGCTTGTTGCCGATAACACGCTTGGCATACTGCACGGGAACTTTACGGACAGCCTGTACGAGGGCGATGGCAGCGAGGATGACGAGCACCCAGACAACCATTTCCACAATGAACAGGAGAGGACCACCCACGCCGTTGCCGGTGAACTTCTGCACACCCTCGGCGAAGAGGGCGTAAGGCAGACGGGCAACGATACCGATCATGATGATGAGGGAGATACCGTTGCCGATACCGCGGTCGGTGATACGCTCGCCCAGCCACATCACGAACAGGGAGCCGGCCATCAGGATGATGGTGGACACCAGGTTGAACATGAAGGGGCTCCAGGTAACGGTACGGGCAGCGGCGGGAATCATGCCGGCCACGTAAGCGGGACCCTGGATAGCGAGGATAGCCACCGTGAGGTAGCGGGTGATCTGATTCATCTTGCGGCGGCCGCTCTCGCCTTCCATCTGCATTTTGCGGAAAGCGGGAACGAACATGCCAAGAAGCTGAACGACGATGGAGGCCGAGATATACGGCATCACACCGAGGGCGAAGATGGATGCATTACCGAAGGCACCACCGGAGAACATATTGAGAAGGCCGACGAGACCCTCCTGGGCACCGCTGATACCACCCTTCAGGACCTCGGGATCGAGACCCGGAAGGAGGATGAAGCTACCCAATCGGTAAACCAGCACAAGCAGGATCGTGTAACCGATCCGCTTGCGCAGTTCCTCGATGCTGTAGATATTCTTGAGTGTCTCAATAAACTTCTTCATCGCAGTGCTTATTCAGTAACGATTGCTTTACCTCCGGCAGCCTCAATCTTCTTGGTAGCAGATGCGGAGAAGGCGTTGGCCTTCACCTCGATGGCGGCGGTGATTTCACCGTTGCCAAGAACTTTCACAAGGTCTCCCTTGGAAGCGATACCTGCGGCGATCAGGACATCCACGTCGAAAGCCTTCACTGCCAGTTTCTCGGAGAGAGCCTGGAGAGTGGCTACGTTGACGGCCTTGTAAGCAACGCGGGTAGGGTTCTTGAAGCCGAACTTGGGCAGACGACGCTGAATAGGCATCTGACCGCCTTCGAAACCAACCTTGTGCTCGTAACCGGCACGGGCCTGTGCGCCCTTGGTACCGCGGGTGGCAGTGCCGCCCTTACCGGAACCCTGGCCGCGACCTACGCGCTTGGTGTTATGGGTAGCGCCCTTTGCGGGCTTCAGATTTTCAAGTTTCATCTCTTGTCCTCCTCTTAGTCGATTACTTCATAAGAAACCAGATGCTGTACTTTTTCAAGCATGCCGCGGGTGATGGCGTTGTCTTCCACCTCCACGGTCTGATGCATCCGGCGGATACCGAGAGTCTTGAGGTTAGCGATCTGACGCTTGGTCTCTCCGTTCTTGGAGCGAACCTGGGTAATCTTAAGCTTTGCCATAATCTCTCAAGTATTAACCGTTAAAAACTTTGCTCATGGGAACACCACGCAGGCCAGCCACGGTATAAGCGTCACGCATCTCGGTGAGAGCTGCGATGGTAGCTTTTACCAGGTTGTGAGGGTTGGAAGAACCCTTACTCTTGGCGAGCACGTTCTGTACACCGGCGCTCTCGAAGACGGCGCGCATAGCACCACCAGCCTTCACACCGGTACCGGCAGCAGCGGGTTTCATGAACACCTCGGCGCCGCCGAAACGGGCCACCTGCTCGTGGGGGATCGTGGTATTGATGATAGGAACCTTCACGAGGTTCTTCTTTGCATCCTCCACGCCCTTGGCGATAGCTGCAGTGACTTCGTTGGCCTTACCGAGACCGTAGCCTACGACACCGTTCTCGTCGCCTACTACGACGATAGCGGCAAAGCGGAAATGACGACCGCCCTTGGTGACCTTGGTAACACGGTTGATGGCTACCAGTCTGTCCTTGAGTTCAAGGTCAGAGGTCTTAACTCTTTTTACGTTTGAATTTGCCATAGTAGTCTCTAAGATTAGAATACGAGGCCGCCTTCACGGGCAGCATCGGCCAAAGATTTAACTCTGCCGTGGAAGAGGTAACCTCCGCGGTCGAATGCAACCTGGTTGATACCGGCTGCGAGGGCACGCTCGGCGATAGCCTTGCCGACGATGGCGGCGGCGTCGATGCCGTTCTTGCCTTTGGTCTGAGCGGCCAGGGCCTTATCATTGGAGGCGGCAGCCACCAGGGTCTTGCCCTCGAGGTCGTTCACCACCTGGACGTAGATCTGCTTGTTGGAGCGGAACACGACCATGCGCGGACGCTCGGCAGTGCCGTTGACATGCTTGCGGATGCGATAGTGGATCCGCTTTCTTCTTTCAATTCTATTCAATGCCATAATTCTATCCTCCTAATTATTTGGCCGAAGCAGTTTTACCAGCCTTACGACGGAGCTGCTCACCCACAAACTTGATACCCTTGCCCTTATAAGGTTCAGGACGACGGAAGGAGCGGATTTTGGCGGCCACCTGGCCGATCAGCTGCTTGTCTGCACTCTTGAGGATGAGGATGGGATTCTCACCCTTGCGGACCTGAGGGGTCTCGGCGACAATCTCCTTGGGGAGCATGATCTGAATGTCGTGGGAGTAACCCAGAGACATGGAGAGGAGCTGGCCCTGAGCAGCCACGCGGTAACCCACGCCCACGAACTCCTGCTTGATGGTGAAGCCTTCGCTCACGCCGACCACCATGTTGTGGACAAGGGCGCGGTAGAGGCCGTGCATGGAGCGGAAACGGGGGAGGTCGCTCGGACGGGTGAATTTGATTTCATTTCCCTCGATGGTCACGGTGATATCCGGATCCACCTTCTGGCACATTTCGCCATTAGGGCCTTTCACCTTCACGATATTGCCATCCAGGAGCTCTGCCTTGGTGTTGGCCGGAAGGACTACAGGTAATTTACCGATTCTTGACATAAGTGTAGATTCGTTGATTAGTATACATAGCAAATAACCTCACCGCCAACGTTCAGCTCTTTGGCTTCCTTGTCGGTGATCACGCCCTTGGAGGTGGACAGCACAGCGATGCCCAGACCGTTCAGGACGCGGGGCATGTTGGCTACGTCGGCGTATTTACGCAGACCGGGAGTACTTACGCGCTGGATGCTCTTGATGGCAGCAGCCTTGGTCTCCGGGTGATACTTGAGGGCGATCTTGATGGTGTTGTAGGGAGTACCTTCCACAACCTTGTAGCTGAGGATGTAACCCTTCTCGCACAGAATCTTGGTGATGGCAAGCTTCATGTTGGAAGCAGGAACTTCCACCACCTTCTTGCCAGCGCTGTAAGCGTTACGGATTCTGGTCAGAAAATCTGCAATAGGATCAGTCATTTTTTTGTCTTTTTGTGGACCGGCGTCGCTTGACGGACGCCCGATATCCGATTGTTAATAAAATAAGGTTCTTTTCAGAGATTACCAGCTGGCCTTCTTGACGCCCGGGATGAGGCCCTGAGAGGCCATTTCGCGGAACTGGATACGGCTGAGGCCGAAGTTACGCATGTAACCCTTGGGACGACCGGTAAGGGAGCAGCGGTTGTGGAGGCGTACGGGGCTGGCGTTCTTGGGGAGCTTGTCCAGAGCGGCGTAATCGCCGGCTTCCTTCAGAGCTGCACGCTTGGCGGCGTACTTAGCAACTAACTTCGCGCGTTTGACTTCGCGAGCTTTCATTGATTCCTTTGCCATGCTACTATCTTAGTTATTGTGTTTCTTGAAGGGAAGGCCGAAGGCTTTGAGGAGAGCGTGAGCCTCTTCGTCAGTCTTGGCGGTGGTCACGAAGGTGATTTCCACACCGTGGATACGGGGGTTCTTGTCGATCTCGATTTCAGGGAAGATGATCTGCTCCTTGATACCGAGGGTGTAGTTACCCTGACCGTCCATTTTCTCGGAAATACCGTTGAAGTCACGGATACGGGGCAGAGCCACACGGATCAGACGCTCC